>NZ_JAHZDL010000006.1:0-51553 GCF_019422385.1 Flavonifractor sp. | reverse complement strand
GCGGGTACGGGACAACATGCGCCTGCTGGCCCGGACGGGGCGGTGGCTGGGGGGCGTGCCCCCCACCGGCTTCCGGGCCGAGCGGGCGGCGGAGGTGATCGTGGACGGCCGGCTCCGCACCGCCTGCCGCCTGGTGCCGGAGCCGGCGGAGTGGCTGGCGGCGGGGGAGATCTTCCGCCTGTTCCTGGCCCGGCAGAGCCTCACCGGCCTGCCCGCCGCCCTGGCGGACATGGGGGTGGTCAACCGGCAGGGCAAACCCTTCTCCCCGGCGGGCCTGCGGGAGATTTTGCAGAACCCGGTGTACTGCGCCGCCGACGGCGACGCCTGGGCCTGGTTCGCAGAGCGGGGGGCCGATCTGTGCTTCGTCCGGTCGGACTGCGACCCCCGCCGGGGTTTGCTGGCCTATCAGAAGCGGGACTACACCGGCGGCCGCTCCCCCCGCAATCCGGTGGAGAGATGGATCGTGGCCCTGGGGAGGCACCCGGCCCTGGTGCCGGGGCGCACGTGGATTGCCGCCCAGGCCCTGCTGACCCCGGGCCGCGCCCCGGCGGTGCACAACCCCAAAGCCCTGCTGTCCGGTCTGCTGGTGTGTACCCGGTGCGGCGCCCCCATGCTGCCCAAGGCCCGGAGGGGCGGGGCCTACGACTACATCTGCCGGACCAAGCTGCGGGGCGGTGTGGCCGCCTGCCCCTGCCAGAACCTGGCCGGGGCGGAGACCGACCATCTGGTGCTCTCACAGGTATTGGAGCACCTCCCCGGGAAATACGCGGCCCTGGCGGGGGCGGCGCTGGACCGGGCGGAACAGCGGGCCCTGTGCCGGGCCATGCTCCAGGGGTGCCGGTGGGACGGGGAGGCACTGACTTTGACCCTCTGCCGGCTGTGAATTTGCCCTTTCTCCGGAGGCCCATTCCCGACGCTGATTGCAATCCTCTCCATGTTCTTCGCGGGCACGGCGGGAGGGCTGGCGGGGGGCCTGCTGGCCGCCCTGCTGCTGACCGGGGTGATCCTGCTGGGCATCCTGCTCACCTTCTGGGCCTCCCGGCTCCTGTCCGCCACGGTCTTGAAGGGGGTGCCCTCCTCCTTCACTCTGGAGCTGCCCCCCTTCCGAAGGCCCCGGGTGGGGCAGGTGGTGGTGCGCTCGGTGCTGGATCGCACCCTCTTCGTGCTGGGGCGGGCGGCGGCGGTGGCCGCCCCGGCGGGCCTGCTGATCTGGCTGTGCGCCAACGTGCAGGTGGGGGGAGACAGCATTCTGAATTGGTGCACCGGCTTTTTAGACCCCTTCGCCCGCCTGCTGGGCCTGGACGGGGTGATCCTCATGGCCTTTCTGCTGGGCTTCCCCGCCAACGAGATCGTACTTCCCATCGTCATCATGGCCTATCTCTCCACGGGGAGCCTTGTGGAATACGAGAACCTGGCGGCGCTGAAAACCCTCCTGGCAGACCACGGCTGGACGTGGCTGACAGCGGTGTGCACCATGCTGTTCTCCCTGGCCCACTGGCCCTGCTCCACCACCTGCCTCACCATCGCCAGGGAGACCAGGAGCATCAAGTGGACGGCCCTGTCCATCGCCCTTCCCACCGGGGTGGGCATGGCCCTGTGCCTCCTGATGGCCTCCGCCGCCCGCCTGTTGGGACTGGTCTGATTTTAAGGAAAATTTAACTGTACATCTACCGGTGGTCGTGCTATCCTGAGCAGTGGATTCTTGACCTTCCACGGGGTGGAAGGTGTATGGTTCCCCCGTGGTGCGCCGGACACAGCCCCGCACCGCAGGAACCATGAAAAAGGAGGAATTGGATATGAAACGAATTTGCTCCCTGCTCGTGGCAGGGGCCCTGGTCTTTCCCCTGGTGATCCCCGGCGCCGGCGCGGCGGAGGCGGCCCCGGCCACCCTGGAGGAGACGGCCCAGGCCGCCGCCCAGGCGGCTTTGACCACCGGCGGGGCCCAGAGCATCCAGTACGCCGTCTGGCAGGACGGGGAGATCATCCTCACCGGCCACGCCGGGGACTACTCCCGGACGGAAAACCGGGCCCTCACCGACGATATGCTCTACGGCATCGGCTCGGTGAGCAAGGTGTACACCGCCGCCGCCGTGCTCAACCTGGCGGAGGAGGGGAAAATCGATCTGGACGCCCCGGTGACCGCCTATCTGCCCGATTTCACCATGGCGGATGATCGCTATACCGATATCACCGTGCGGATGCTGCTCAACCACTCCTCCGGCCTGCCCGGCTCCACCACCGCCAACGGCTTCCTGCTGAACGACCCGGACACCCTGGCGGCGGACACCCTGCTGGAGGAGCTCTCCGGCGAGACCCTGAAGGCCGACCCCGGCGCCTTCAGCGTCTACTGCAACGACGGCTTCACCCTGGCGGAGCTGGTGGTGGAGGCGGTCAGCGGCATGGACTTTGACGCCTATGTCCGCCAGGCCATTCTGGAGCCCGCCGGGCTGGACAACACCTGGTTCCCCGGCGAGGACTTTGACCAGAGCCTGCTGGCCAAAACCTACCTCACCGCTGAGGACACCCGTGCCCTGCCCAACGAGACGGTGGGCATCCACGGCACCGGCGGCATCTACGCCTCCGCCTCCGACCTGGCCGCCTTCGGCGGGCAGGTGTGGTGTACCGACGCGGTGCTCAATCAGGAGAGCCGCGCCGCCGCCCTGGCTGACGAGTACGCCCGCGGCCTGTGGCCGGAGGACGACGAGGACGTGGTGAGCTACGGCCTGGGCTGGGACAGCGTCCACTGGTATCCCTTCGCCTACAGCGGCATCCAGGCCGCGGCCAAGGGGGGCGACACCATCGTCTACCACGCCGGGCTGGTGGTGATCCCCGAGTACAACCTGGCGGCGGCGGTGCTGTCCTCCGGCGGCGTCAGCACCTACAACGAGATGGCGGCGGGACAGATGCTCATCGCCGTCCTGGCTCAGCAGGGGGTGGAAGTGGACCAGACCGCCCACACCCTCCCCGCCGCCGAGCGGGCGGAGATGCCCGCCGAGCTGATGGAATACGCCGGCATTTACGGGGATTCCTCCTCGGCGGCCATTGTCACCGTGACGGCCGACGGCGTCCTGTCCACCGGAAACACGCCCCTGTACTACTACAGCGACGGCTCCTTCCGGGATGAAAACCAGATCGTTATGCTCAAGTTCGTGGAGGAGAACAACGGCCAGGTCTACCTGTGGCAGAAGGGCTACTCCTCCATTCCCGGCCTGGGGGAGCAGCCCAGCTCCTCCTACATCTATGTGAAGCTGCCGGAGAATCCGGTCTCCCCGGAAACCCAGGCCGCCTGGGATGCCCGCAGCGGCAAGCTCTACCTGGCCCTGAACCTGAAGTACACCAACATCAACTACCCCCTGGCCCTCCCCGCGGCGGCCCTGGCCACCGACCCGGTGAACATGCCCGGCTACATGGCCTTTGACCGCATCGTGGACGCCAACCGGGCCGAGGGCGCGGCCCAGATCCCCAGCCTGTACGGCCGGGACTGGCAGAACATCACCATGACGGAGCAGGACGGGGTGGAGTACCTGTCCCTCATGGGGGGCCTCTACGTGGACGGAACTACCATCGAGACCCTCTACGGCGGCCCCTCCTCCCACTCCACCATCCAGGCCGACGGCTATGCCCGGTGGTATCAGATCGGCGCCGACGCGGCGGGCAAGACCCTGACCGTCCAGGTGCCGGAGCACGGCGGCTTCGCCGTCTACGACGCCAACGGGGCCAACGTGGCGGCCTCCTGGGCCTGGGGCGACACCTCCGCCACTCTGCCCGCAGGCGGCTGGGTGGTGTTCGCCGGCGACCCCGGTATGCGGTTCCACCTGGCCCTCACTGAGGCCGCAGAATGAGATTTCCCTTGGACCTTAAAAATGTCGCAGCTCAACAGAGAGGCGCGGAGATTTCCTCTCCGCGCCTCTCTCCTGCAAAAGAAACGCACCGCCCATTTGGGCGGTGCGTTTCTTTTGCAGGGATTCCCGTTCAAAACGATGGGATACCTGCGTGCCATACTTTTGCGGACTGCATGGATGGTTTTGTTCTGGTTTGATCAGCCGATGCCGCCCCACCAGATGCCCAGCACGAAGCAGGCAACACACAGGGGGACAAAGACATACTTGCCGAAGGGCATGAACCACTTCGTGATGGGCTTGTCGGAGCCCAGCTGAGCGGCGGCCAGGGCATCCTTCTTCTTCATGACCCAGAAGAACATGATGCCGGCGGCCACAGCACCCAGCGGCAGGATGTAGATGGAGACCATGTCCATCCACTGGGAGGTCCAGGGCTGGATCAGCAGCGCCACGATCACGCCCACGACGTGGATGAGGCCCACGGCCATCCAGCGCTTCAGGTGGAACTGCTGCTGCAGGAAGTTGACGGGCGTCTCAAACAGGTTGATGACGGAGGAGACGCCGGCGAAGAGGATGGCCACGTAGAAGAAGATGACGATCAGTCTGGCGATGCCGCCCATGCCGTTGAACACGGGGAGCACGTAGATGAACATCAGGCCGGGGCCGCTCTTATCCAGCTGGGCGCCGGTGGAGGCCATGGCGGGAATGATGATGAACATGGCCAGCAGGGCCGCGGAGGTATCCAGAATGGCGCAGATCACAGCGGACTGGCGGATCTTCACGTCATCGCCCAGATAGGAGCCGTACACCACGGAGCCGGAGCCAGCCACCGACAGGGAGAAGAAGCACTGTCCGAAGGCGTAGACCCAGACCTGGGGATTCAGCAGGCCAGCGGGATTAAAGGTGAAGATGTACTGATAGCCGGCGGCGGTGCCGGGGATGAAGATCATCACGATGGCCAGCACGATGAAGAGGACATACAGGATGGGCAGCATGATCTTGCAGGAGGCCTCGATGCCGTTGGACACGCCGGCCAGCATGATGACCAGAGAGACCACGATGCCGACGATGATCCAGAAGTTGTTGGCGCCGCCGGTGGCGAAGGTCATCTGAAGGGCCTCGGGGAGGCTCTGCGCCTCCGGAGCCATGGCTCCGAAGGTGCCGCCGATGACATCCATGTCGGTACCCATGGCGGTCAGCTCACCGGTGATGGCCATCTTGGTGTAGGCAAACACCCAGCCCATGACCACGGAGTAGCCGATGGCCAGGAGCAGGGAGCCCAGCACGGGCACGCCGCCGATCCACTCGCCGAGCTTCTTGGAGTGGCCGCCGTTCTCCATGGCCTTGCCGAAGGCACCGGAGGGGCCGCTCTTGGCCCAGCGGCCCAGAGAGAACTCCTCCATCATGCCGGACTGGCAGATGATGAATGCGAAGATGAAGTAGGGGATCAGGAAGGTCAGGCCGCCGTACCGGGAGACCAGCATGGGGAAGCGCCACACGTTGGCCATGCCCACGCAGGAGCCCACAGCGGCCATAATAAAGCCGAATTGGGACTTAAAGCCATCCTGCTTCTGCAGGGTGTTATTATTCGCCATAAATTGCACCTCTCATTCTTTCCCCGCTGCCTCCGCAGAGGCAGCTTCGAAACAAAACCTTTGCATTGCAAAAGGGCCGGCATCCAACAAACGAATGATTTTGTCTGCCGAACACCGGTCCTCCTTTTGATCCTGCATTGTTCCACGTCATGCAGTCACGCAAAATTGTGCCGGGAAAAGAACGGCGCCCAACAAACCAGACTATTCTGTTTGTTGGGCGCCGGTTCCGCCAGAATGGCCGCATTGTTACCACGTCATGCGGTCACGCAAAGTTGTCGGAAAGGGAGCTTACTTCTCCTCGTTGGGATAGGGCTCCAGGAAGGCGTGGAAGTGACGCATCGGCAGGTTGTGGCCCCAGACAATGCGCATGTTGGGGATGTTCTCGCGGTCCTTGTACAGGTCGGCCACGGCGGCGATGACGTAGTCCAGGTGCTCCTGGGTCAGGCGGCTGCGGTCGATGGCAAAGCGGACCACGTTGCAGACCTCGGCCTGCTGCTCGGGGGTCTTCAGGTCATACTCCATGGAGTAGTCGCCCAGCTCGGAGACACGGATGCCGTAGCGGCGGATCAGCTCCAGGCTGAAGCCCTCGCCGGCGAAGGTGTCATGGCCGCGCTTGCCGTCGAAGAACTCGTCCATGTTGATGTACACGGCGTGGCCGCCGGCGGGCAGCACGACGCCCTTGACGCCGGCCTTGTAGAAGCCCTCGGCCAGGTAGTTGCACTGGGCAACACGCTCGTTCAGGTAGTTGAAGTCGCAGGACTCATACAGGCCGACAGCCAGAGCCATGATGTCACGGCCGGACATGCCGCCGTAGGAGTCGTTGCCGTAGCAGGAGATCTGCTTCACCTTCAGCAGAACGCCCACATCGGTCTTAACGGTGCCGTCCTCGTTGAAGTCGGAGAAGTTCTTCCAGAACAGGCCCTTGTCGCGGAAGGCCAGCATGCCGCCCATGTTGGCGTGGCCGTCCTTCTTGGCGGACATGGTGAACACGTCGCAGTAGGAGAACATCTCGGTGGCGATCTCAGCGATGGACTTGTCGGCGTAGCCTTCCTCGTTGGTCTTGATGAAGTAGGCGTTCTCGGCCCAGCGGGCGGCGTCGAACACCAGGGGGATGTTGTACTTGTGGGCCACGCGGTTGATCTCCTTCAGGTTGGCCATGGAGACGGCCTGGCCGCACACCGGGTTGTTGGTGATGCAGGTGAAGATCAGGGGCACGTTCTCGGGGCCGACGCCCTCAATCAGCTGCTCCAGCTTCTCGATGTCCATGTTGCCCTTGAAGGGGTTCTTCTCGTACTTGCCGCCCTCGGGAACCTCCCACAGCAGCTCCTTGTTGTACAGGTTGCGGGGGATGGAGCCCATCTGCTTGATGTTGCCCTCGGTGGTGTCGAAGTGGCCGTTGGAGGGGATGGTGAACTTCTTGCCGGGATAGCGCTTGGCGAGGATGTTCCGCACGATCTCCATCAGGACGGACTCAGCGGCACGGCCCTGCTGGATGATGAAGGTGTTGGGGCGCTCCATCTGCGCGGCGCCGCCGTTGAACAGGCCGCCCTCGTACTCGCAGAGGTAAACCTCGTCCATCATCTTCTCAACGTCGCGGCAGTCGGTGCGGACCAGGTCGATGATCTTCTTCCAGTTCTTCTCGCCGCCGCGCTCGAAGATGTCGCGGAAGGTGTCCAGCAGCACATAGTAGCCGGTGTTGCGGCCATAGGCCTCGTCGCCCAGGAACAGGGAGGCCCACTGATGGTTGGTCATGGCGGTGGTGCCGGAGTCGGACAGCATGTCGATGGTCAGCATGCCGGCGGGGAAGGCGAACTCGTTGTAGTGAGTGGCCTTCAGGGCGCGCTCGCGCTGCTCGATGGTGACGGTGGGCACGTCACGGACGGCGAAGGTGTAGTGATGGGGGGCGGGAACGTTCAGGGGATAGTTCGGCAGATTCTTATCGATGTCCATTTTGATTACCTCCAATAATCTTGGCGCGATGCGCCTTTGTTTTCAGAGGATACCCCGGTCGTCGGAAGCGGGAAGACCCCGCTCCAGCAACTGGCGGACAGTAACCTTCCTGAACAAAATTGTGTGGGAACCTCTTTACAGTGCAGCGGTGACCTCGATTTCCACCAAGGCATCCTTGGGCAGACGGGCCACCTCGACGGCGGACCGGGCGGGATAGCTCCCCTCGGTAAAGAACGTGGCGTACACCTCGTTCATGGCGCCGAAGTTGTTCATGTCGCTCAAGAACACCGTGGTCTTGACCACCTTGTCCATGCCGCTTCCGGCGGCCTCCAGAATCGCCTTCACATTGGTGAGGGACTGTCTGGTCTGGGCCTGAATCCCCTCGGGGAACGCGCCGGTGGCGGGGTCAATGGGCAGCTGACCGGAAGTGATGATCAGTCCATTGAGGGTCACGGCCTGCGCGTAGGGCCCGATGGCGGCGGGCGCGCGGTCTGTGCTGACAACTTGCTTCATAGTCTGGGTTCCACCTCCCTTCAACTGTAATGATTTTATTACAAGGAGAATAGTGTGTCAAGATGGAATTGTTCATTTCGTTGAAAAGTATATTTTACGATGTATATTTTGTGTAAAATAGCAACAACAAAAGAGTTATAGCGCAATAATAAATTTTAGTTATAAGAATTTATTCAAACTCTTTGACAAAGCCTGATTCTCTTATTATAATAGGCTTAAGAGAAAACTCTCACGCTGCAAAAAATGAGGGGAGGGGACTGAATATGGCCAGCCAGTTGCTCCAGCAGTATGTAAAATTAACCGAATTTCTCGGCCATACACTGGGCCCGGACTATGAAGTAGCCCTGCATGACCTGACGGACCGGAACCGATCCATTGTGGCCATCGCCAACAGCCACGTCAGCGGCCGGAAACTGGGGGCGCCGCTGACCAATACGGCGCTGAAAATCCTACGGGACAAGAGCTATGAGAGTCAGGACTACCTGCTTCACTACCGCGGCGTCTCTGCGGATGGGCGGGTGCTGCGCTCTTCCACCTTTTTTATCAAACAGAACGGCAAACTGCTTGGGATGCTGTGCATCAATTTCGACGACAGCCGATACCATGCGGTGAGCGAGGAGATCCTGCGTCTGTGCCATCCTGACAAATTTGTGGATACGAATTTCCAGGTGGACACGGGCCGGGCTGACGAGCTGTCCGCCATTCCCGCCCCGCCGCCGGAGCGGTTTCACAGCTCCAGCGGGTCAGTGGCCGAGGAGGCCGTCTACCGGGCGCTGGACCGGCTGGGCCTTTCTCCGTTGCGCCTGACGCCGGAGGAACGGATGGAGATCATCGCAGGCCTGGAGGCTGACGGAATTTTCCTGCTCAAGGGGGCGGTCAAGCCGGTGGCGGATGCGCTCCAGTGCTCTCAGGCAAGCATCTACCGCTACCTGTCCCAGATCCGGCGTGAGCGGACGGGACAGCGTGTGCGCCCGGAATAGCGCACGCAGCCGCGCCGGCGGTCCGCAGGGCGGCTTTTATAGGAGAAGGAACAAGCAAAACAAAATATTGCTGGGAGGAGACATCATGGTGATGGAACTGACGCCGGAAAGAGCGGCGGATTTTCAGACTGCCTGCGCGTACGAACGTGTATTTGGCTCGGAGATTCTCGCTCTGCTGAGGGTTTACGGCCTGGATGACGGAAGGGTGTGCTTCTACCTGGAGGAGCAGGAGGGGAGCCCTGCGGCGGCCATCGCCCTGCAGGACAGGGCGCTCTGGGTGTCCGCCCGCCCCGGGACCGGAGTGGATGGGCTGACAGCCCTGGCCCGGAGTATCGACGGCCTGCTGGAGGTCAACGGAGATCTGGCCACGGCCCAGGCCCTCCAGCCCATACTTGGCGGCGAGATCGACAGCAGTGTCTACATGGTGTACCAAGGGGAGATGCCGCCGGCCGACCCGGCGGTGCACACGGGCACCCGGGAGGAGGTCTTTGATCTGCTCCAGCGGGGACACCCCTATTTCCGGGCCCACCATGCCGACTTCGCCCCCTGGGCGGAGGAAATGGCCCGTAAGCAGGAGCTGGGCCTGGCAGAGCTCTTTGTTATGGAGGCGGAGGGGCAGCTGGTGGGTACCGGCAGCATCGGCGCCGAGGATGACGAGTGCGGTGTGATTACTTCTGTGGCGGTGGTGCCCGAATTCCGCCGCCGGGGTTACGGCGGCCGCATCACCAGCGCGGTAACCCGGCGGATTCTGGAAAAGGGGAAGGTCCCCCGGATGAACGCCGGCTATGAGGCGGTAGCCCGCCTCTACCGCAGCTTGGGCTTTGTGGACTGCGGGAGATGGGGCTGCCTCTGCCTGGAGGGGCTTCCCACATGACAGCCGGATATATGCGGCGCATTGCCGATATCGTCTTGGGCATGGTGGTCAGCGCCGTGGGGATCGTGATGATGCTCCAGGCCAACATCGGCCTGGAACCATGGAGCGTCCTTCAGGAGGGCATGTCCAACACCCTCGGCATCACCTATGGCACCGCATCTATGATTGTGGGGGCCGTGGTAGTGGCGGTGTCCCTGCTGTGCGGGGAACCCATCGGGCTGGGTACAGTCCTGAACATCATTCTCTGCGCACTCTTTATTGACGGCCTGCTGGCCCTGGACTGGATTCCCCGGATGGAGACACTGTGGGGCGGCCTGCTCATGCTGGTGGCTGGGCTGGAGATCCTGGTCATCGGTACCTGGCTCTATATGCGGACTGCCCTGGGCTCCGGCCCCAGAGATTCCCTGATGGTGGCGCTGGCCCGCAAGACCGGACGGTCGGTGGGGATCTGCCGTGCCACGGTGGAGATTGCCGTGATTGTGGCAGGCTGGCTCCTGGGCGGACAGGTGGGCATTGGCACCGTCATCTCGGCGGTGGGGCTGGGCTCCCTGTTCAATCTGAATTTTAAACTGCTGCATTTCCATGCGTCAGAACTGCGCCAGGAGAGCATTCTGGAGACGCTGCGCAGCCTGTGCCGGCTTGGCCGGAAGACCTCCTGAGCGCCTCCCTTCCTTTGATATATGTTGGACTCAGAAAGGAGGGATCCTATGCAGCTGCAGCAGCTGATCTACTTTGTGACCGTGGCGGAGCAGGGCAGCATCAACAAGGCGGCGGAGAAGCTGTTTATTACGCAGCCCAATTTGAGCAAGGCCATCTCCAACCTGGAGAATGAGTTGAAGGTGCGGGTATTCAACCGCACCAACAAGGGCGTGGCCCTCACCGACGGAGGTAAGAAGCTCTATCAGTATGCCCGCACCATCCTCAACCAGATGGAGCTGATTCAGGGCCTGTCCCAGAAGGAGCGGCCCCGGATTCTCTCTGTTGCCGCCTATCCCATCATCACCATGGGCAGGCTGGCGGCGGAGTTCCACAATGCACACCGGCAGGACAATATTGAGATCAAGCTGGTGGAGCAGCGGCTCCAGGCGGTGCTGGAGAGCGTGGAGGGCGGCCATGCGGAGATCGGCTTCGTCATGGTCAACAACGCCCAGCTCAAGGAGTTCAAGCACACCGTCGCCTACAAGGATCTGGAGTTCCACCTGCTGGGCATGGACACCTGGTACCTGAACGTGGGCCCCCACAGCCCCCTGTACGGCCGGAGCGAGGTGACCATGGAGGATCTGCTGGACTGCTCCTTTGTCCGCCTCCCCGACGACTACTTCTCCAACCTGACCCACTACCTGGAGGTGGGGGGCATCCACCTGTACAAGATCCGCCGGGTGGTCCACGTCAGCGACAGCGCCGCCATCCTCACCCTGCTGCGCCAGACCGACGTGATCCGCTTCGGCCCCGCCCTCAGCGCCCCCGACTTCGCCGAGTACGGCATCCGCTCCATCCCGGTGCGCAACTCCGGGGTGGAGATCAGCATCGGCTGGGTCCAGCGCAAGCGTGAGCTGCTCACCCCTGAGGCGGAGGAGTTCGTGGGCCTGCTGAAGGGGCTGTTCCCCTCCCCCGGGGCGGCGGATCCAGAGCCGCATCCGCTATAACCTGTTATTCATATTTTTTATGGCCAAGTTATAACCGAATGGGAATATATGTTCAAAATGTCGAAAACAGTTTGAAAAACCTACAAAAAGAACGGCACTGTATTTGGTTACAGTGCCGTTCTTTTTGTCTGAACTGCATAAAATTTAGGCTCTTCTATCGCCTTTTTTACAAAGCGCTCCGGTTATAGCTACGTTATAACTATTAGGACTTGGACATGGCCGAAATTGACATGCTATGCTTTCCGTGACAAGAAAATCGCGAAAGGATGAGGGCCTTGGAACCGATTATCGCTCTGACTGTTCTATTCTGCGTCTATGCGGCGGGTGAGCTTATTGCCCAGAAGTCAAAGGCAGTCTTTTCCACTGTGCTGGGCATTGCAATCCTGCTCCTGGCCGGCTTCTGGAGCGGCATTCTGCCCCGCTCGGTGATCGAGGATGCCCAGGTCACCGGCTTCGGCAATGTCATCGCGGGAATCCTCATTGTCTCCCTGGGTACCACCATCGACTTTCCCGAGCTGCGGCGGCAGTGGAAAGTGGTCGTCACTGCCCTGGTCTGCGTCGTCGGAGCCACTCTGGCAATCATCCTGATCGGCTATCCCCTCATTGGAAAGGAGATGGCCCTGTCCGTGGCCCCCATCTTCGCCGGAGGCAGCGCGGCCACCCTGATCATGACCACCGCCCTGGATGAGATGGGCCTGGTGACCGCCAGCACCCTGTGCATTGTGATGTATGTGGTGCAGAAATTCATCGGTGTACCCATTGCATCTCTGCTGCTGCGGCGCACCGCCGTCCAGTTCCGGGACAACCCGGCGCTGGTGGCCGAGTACAGCCAGCAGCAGGAGACCGTCGCCGGCTCCCGCCGGGGCCTGCTCCAACTGCCCGCTTCCTTCGCACGCCCCTCTGTCTATCTGGCCAAGCTGGGCCTGGTGGCGGTGGCGGCCCACTTCCTCTCTGAGCTCACCGGCGGGGTGATCCACTACTTCGTCCTCTGCCTGGTGATGGGCGCGGTGTTCTTCGCCCTGGGCTTCCTGGAGAAGGGCATCATGTCCAAGACCCAGTCCGGCGGTCTGATCACCTTCTTCGTTACCATCCTGATCTTCTCCAATCTGGCCACCACGACCCCGCAGCAGGTGCTGTCGGTCCTGCCCGCCCTGCTGCTCTCCGCGGCCTGCGGCGTGGCCGGCACGGTGCTCCTGGGCTTCATCTGCGCCAAAGTGATGAACTTCCCCTTCGGCCTGGCCGTCTCCTTCGGCATCAGCTGCACCTTCGGCTTCCCCACCACCATGCTGATTCCCCAGGAGGTGGCCGAGGCCTTCGGCCGAACTGAGACAGAAAAGGCCGCCATTCTCAACTACCTGTTACCCAAGATGCTGACAGCGGGCTTTGTGACGGTAACCATCGCCTCGGTGCTCATCGCCGGCGTGGTCGTCCGCATGCTGTAGCTGATAGAGAACGAAACCAAAGGAGGAATTCGTATGGAGGAATTGTTTGAAAAGATCCGCCGGTATGTGGACGAACACCACGACGACATGCTGGCCCTCTGGGAGGAGATGGTCAACACCGAGAGCGGCTCCCGCCAGCTGGAGGGTGTGGCCGCTATGGACGCGATTCTCCAGCGCGAACTGGAGAGCGTTGGCGCCAAGATCCAGGTGCTCCCTGTGGAGAACGCCGGCGGCGTGCTGGTGGCTGAGTGGAACAGCGACAGCCCCAAGGCCCCCCTGCTGTTCATCGGCCATGTGGACACCGTGTTCAAGGAGGGGGCCGTCGCGGCCAACCCCTTCCGCATTGATGAAAACGGCTTCGCCCACGGTCCCGGTGTGCTGGACATGAAGGCCGGCCTTGTCATCGCCGTCTTCGCCCTCAAGGCCCTGGCCGCCGCTGGTTTTGCCGGCCGGCCCATCAAGTGCGTCTTTGCCGGTGACGAGGAGAATCTGCACATGCTCTCTAACGCCAAGCAGGTGATGATGGAGGAGGTCAAGGGCGCCGCGGCCGCCTTCAACTTTGAGACCGGCTTCATGGACAACCGCTTCGTGGTGGGGCGCAAGGGCGGCGGCCCGGTATCCCTGACGGTCCACGGCGTGTCCGCTCACTCCGGCAACGCCCCGGAAAAGGGCCGCTCCGCCGTGCTGGAGGCCGCCCACAAGATCGTGGCGCTGGAGGCCTGCAACGACATCCCCCGGGGCAAGCTCATCAACTGCGGCAAGATCACCGGCGGCATCGGGGAGAACACCATCCCGGATTTGTGTACCCTCAATATCGGTGTCCGCTTCCCCTCCACCGAGATCAAGAATGAGATCCTTGATGCCCTGGAGCAGGCCGCGTCCCACAGCACCGTCCCCGACACCTGGGCAGAGCTGGACACCAGCCGCCTGATGGAGTGCATGGACACCACCGACGGCGTCATGGCCCTGTTCCGCCACATCCAGCGCACCGCCGTCAGGTGCGGCATGGACGAGCCCGGCTGCTTCCAGGTGGGCGGCCTGTCCGACTCGGGCATCACCGTGGCCTGCGGCATCCCCACCGTGTGCGCCATGGGCGTGCGGGGCGAGGGAAACCACACCCCCACCGAGTATGCTGAGGTGAAATCGCTCTTCGAGCGCTGCATTCTGGCCGCCTGTGCGGCCGGCTCTCTGGAGGACGACTTCACGGAGCAATAAAACCGCGAAAGAAGGAGGAAACATCACCATGGAAGAGAAAAAAGCAAAGAGTGAGAAGGTCGGCGTAGGCGCATGGATTGCGCTCATCGTGCTGATCCTGATCCTCTCCGGCGCCTTCCGCACCATGGACGGCCCTATCAAGGTGCTGGACTTCACCAACCTGTCGGGTGCTTTCGGCACCATCGGAGACACGGGCGCCAACCTGATCGGCTCAGGCGGCACCGGCGCCAAGGACGGCTTTATGGCCGGCTTCAACCTGATCCCCGCCGTCATGTTCTTCTGCGGCCTGCTGGCCGTGTTTGAGCAGCTGGGCGCCTACAAAGCCTCGGAGATCCTGTTCCGTCCCCTGCTGCGCCCCCTGCTGGGCATCCCCGGCAAGTGCGGCATCGCTTTCATCTCCAGCTTTACCGGCTCCGACGTGGCCGCGGTTATGACCCGCGACCTCTATGAGGAGGGCTCCATCACCGATGACGAGCGCACCATCTTCGTGGCCTATCAGTACGCCGGCTCGGCCTGCATCAACAACACCATTACTGGCGGCGCGCCCCTGGTGGCCATCAGCCCGGTGGCTCTGGGCCCTTGCATCCTGATCATGGTCTTCTGCAAGATCATCGGCGCCAACATCGTGCGCATCATTCTGCGCCTGTCCGGCAAGAAACGCAGCAAGGAGGGAAAGACAGCATGAGCAACGAGACGAAAACTGCGGCCGTCCAGCCGGCCGCCCCGGCAAAAGAGAAAAAACCCTCTGTCGTCGATACCTTCCTGAAGGGCTGCGCCAGAGGCTTCAAGGTGGGCATTGAGAACATCACCCCCGCCATGATCCTGGGCTATGTGCTGGTGTATATCCTCCAGGAGACCGGCCTGATGGACCTGCTGGGCGTGGTCATGTCCCCCGTCATGAACCTATTCGGCCTGCCCGGCGAGGCCTTCGCCGTGCTGATCTCCGCCTTCTTCGCCAAGGCCTCCGGCTGCGCCACCGCCGCCTCCATGTACCAGGCTGGCACCCTCACCCTGGGCCAGGCTTCCATGATGCTGCCCGCCTGTATCCTGATGGGCACCCTGATCGGCCACTATGCCCGTATCGTGCTGGTCACCGGCTCCAACAAGAAGTGGCACCCCCTGCTCATCGTGGTCTGCCTGCTGGACGCGGCCATCAGCCTGGTGATCATGCGCGTCATCCTGGCGATCATGGGCATTCAGTAAGTTTGGAGAGGAGAGAATCAGCATGTCCAGACAGCGGGGGCGGCAGCTTCAGGGCTTTGGCTGTGTCCTGATCGTGACCGTCATGCTCATCGACCACTTTTTGTTCACCCTGCAGGACAATTTTGTACTTGCCTGCGCCATCGTCTCTGCCGTCGCGCTGATTGTCGGCATCCGCGTGGTCAAGCGAGCGGATGACCAGGAACAGGCGTCGGCGTGCGGAGTGCCGACCCGCCAGTGAGCCCGGCTCAGCCGGATGGTCGGCCTGCGATTCGGATGCCGCCATTTCCACAGTGATACAGTGATAAAAAAGGCTCAGGCCCGGACGTTTGTCCGGGCCTGAGCCTTTTTTCAGCAGATGTGGTCAGTTTTCGGTCAGCTCCACATAGAGGTCATCCAGGGCCGGGGCCTCGTCAATGAGCCCCTGCTCCAGCAGCCAGTCCACGTTCTCCTGCCAGCACGCCGCGCTCTGGGAGAGGAAGGGGGCCTCGTCGGTCTCCATCAGGGGGAGCAGAGTCTCCAGGCTCTTCTGCTCCACCGTCTCGGACAGGGGGAAATTCTCCTCGTTCTGGTTGTCCAGCAGGGTCTGGAGTCCTCCCGCCGGGTCGTTCTTCACGTCCGCGAAGCCCTTGGCGGAGGCCCGCAGGAAGGCCTGCAGCACCTCCGGCTCGTTCTGGATCATCTCGTCGCTGGCCAGGAACACCCCCTCGTAGTAGGTGGGCACGCCGTAGTCGTCCAGCTCGAAGTAGTTGACGGCGAAGCCCTCCTCCTCCATCTGGGGCACCTCGTGGTTCACCAGGCAGCCGATGGTGGCGTCCACGTTGCCGGTGGTCATGGAGCTCATCAGGTCAAAGCCCACGTCGATCATCTCCACGTCGCTGGAGTCCGCCCCCACATAGGCCATGATGGAGCGGATGAGGGCCTCGGACAGCTCGGTGCCCGCGTAGCCGATGGTCTTGCCCACCAGATCCTCCGGGGAGTGGATGTCCTTCTCCGCCAGGGAGAGGACGATGTTCAGCGGGGCCTGCACCACCGCGCCGATGGACTTCACCGGCACATCCTGGTTGGCCCGGGCGATGATCACGTCCTGCTGGTAGTACAGGCCGATCTCCGCCTGGCCGGCGGCCACCAGGGAGATGGCGTCGTTGGTGTTGGAGGGGAACTGGATGTTGACCTTCAGGCCCTCCTCCTCGTAGTAGCCCTTCTCGATGGCGTCATAGAGGAAGGCGTGGAGGGCGTTGGGGTACCAGTCCAGCACCACGTTCAGCTCCCGCAGCTCCCCGTCTGTGCCGCCGGTCTGGCCGGCGGCGGGGCTCTCCGAAGCCGGGGCGGAGGCGCAGCCGGTGAGCAGGAGCAGGGCGCCCAGGGCAAGGGCAAGTTTCCGTTTCATGGTCATTCATTCCTTTCCAAGCAGTTTGCCTCGCAGAGTTTTGCCGGCCGCAGCCGGCAAAATAAAATGAAATCTTGCTTTCTCCCAGGACATGCGCCTGGGAGAAAACACTTCTCAGCCCACAAGTGTGCCCAAAGGGCGCGCGCAGGGGGCTGCGTCTTTATCAAACAAGTGGCTTCGCCACTTGTTTGACTCAGGATTCGCCGCGCCAGCGAACCACTTTTCGCTCCAGCAGGGCCACGATACCCACCGCCAGCATGGCGGCGGCGGCCAGGAGGACGATGGGGGCGAACACCCCGGCCCCGTCCAGCTGGGTCATCATGCGGCGGGAGAAGTAGCCCAGGCCGCTCTTGGCCCCCAGCCACTCGCCGATGGCCGCGCCGATGACGCTCATGGGCACCGCCATCTTGACGGCGGAGAAGAAGTAGGGCAGGGCGCAGGGGATTTTGATCTTTTTGAAAATCTCCCATTGGGAGGCCCCGTAGGTCCGGAGCAGCTCGATCATCTCCACCTTGGCGGCGCGCAGGCCGTCGTAGACGGTGATGGTGATGGGGAAGAAGGTGATGAGCACCGTCACCAGCACCTTGCTCCAGATGCCGTAGCCGAACCACAGCACAAAGAGGGGGGCGATGGCGGTGGTGGGGATGGTCTGGGACACCACCACAAGGGGGTAGAGCATCCGCCGCACCAGCTCGCTGGCGTCCATGGCCACCGCCAGGGCCAGGCCCAGCACCAGGGAGATGGCCAGGCCGATGCCGGTGACGGTCATGGTGGCGGGGAGGTGGACCAGGAACAGGGGCTCCCGCAGCTCCCACAGCCGCTGTAAAATCTGCACCGGCGTGGGCAGGATATAGGCCGCGTCCATCTCCGCAGCCCCGGCCTGCCACAGCAGGAGCAGGGCAAAGAGGAAGATCAGGGCGGGCAGATTGGCCCTGCAGGCTTTTTTCACGGGCTCACCTGCTTTCTCAGCAGCGTAATCAGCCGCTCCTTCAGCTCCACCAGCTCCGGCCGGGCCAGGCAGGCGCGCTCCCGGGGGAAGGGGGCGGGTATGGGGATCTCCGTCAGGGTGCGGATGGGGGTGGACTCCACCACCAGCACGCTGGAGGAGAGGAAAATGGCCTCCTCCACATCGTGGGTGATAAACAGGATGGTCTTCTGGTGCCTCTGCCACTGCTCCAGCAGCCACTCCTGCATGGAGATGCGGGTGAGGAAGTCCAGGGCGGAGAAGGGCTCGTCCAGCAGGAGCAGGTCACTGCCGGTGAGCATGGTGCGGGCAAAGGCCGCCCGCTGTCGCATGCCGCCGGAGAGCTCGCCGGGCATCTTCCCGGCACACCCGGCCAGCCCCACCTCCGCCAGGGCGGCCTCCGCCCGCGCCTGCCGCTGGGCGCGGCTCAGGCCGCCAGCCACCTCCAGGGGGAGGGCCACGTTCTCCCCCACAGTGCGCCAGGGAAAGAGCAGATCCTTCTGGGGCATATAGCCGCAGTACCGCTTGCGCCCGGCGATGGGCGCGCCGCCCACCTTGATCTCCCCGGCCTTGGGGTCGAGCAGGCCGTTGATCAGGCGGAAAATGGTGCTCTTGCCGCAGCCGCTCACCCCCAGGATGCAGTGGAAGGAGCCCGGCTCCACCCGGAAGGAGAGAGCGTCGATGATGTCAAAGTCCTCGGAGGGGTACTGGTAGGACACCTTGTCAAATTCCAGGATGGACATGGCTACCGCTCCAGATTCCAGGACATGTCCCAGAAGCCCAGCTCGTACCGGCTGCAGGTGACGAAGATCTCCTCCAGCCGCCGGTACTCCGCCTCGGTGCACCCCTCCGCCAGATCGTCCATCAGCGCCACCAGGGCGTCGTTGGTCTGCTGGTAATCCTCTCCGGCGTAGCTCTGCACCCACTCGCCGTAGAAGGGGTGCTCCGCCGCCCCGGGGATGGCGGCCAGCCGGGCGCCAATCTCGGCGTAGCTCCAGGAGCAGGCCAGGATGGCCGCCACGATCTCCGCCGGCCCCCCGGCGGCGGCCGCCGCCAGCATGTAGTGGGTGTAGGACAGGTTGGACAGGGCGGGGCGCACGGCGAACACCTGCTCCTCCGTGATGCCCAGCCGGGCCATGTAGGCCCGGTGCACCTTCATCTCGCCCCCCAGGATGGCGTCCACATTGGCGGCGAATGTACGCATCAAATCCGGATCCCGGGCCTTCACCACCCCGTAGGCGAACAC
Organism: Flavonifractor sp.; assembly: GCF_019422385.1. Taxonomy (NCBI): domain Bacteria; kingdom Bacillati; phylum Bacillota; class Clostridia; order Eubacteriales; family Oscillospiraceae; genus Flavonifractor; species Flavonifractor sp. The sequence goes on along the minus strand of NZ_JAHZDL010000006.1, from coordinate 32,699 downwards.
CCGGGCATAGTCAAAGAGGTACAGGTAGTCCTGGAGCAGGAAGTGGCGGAACTTCTCCAGCTCCAGGGTGCCGTCCCCGATACCCCTGACAAAGGGGTGGCTGTGGCAGGCCTCCCACACCGGGCGGGCGGCCTCATAAAGGCGTTGCGTCACGGTCATACCGCATTCCTCCAATCCAGGATGCACTCGTCCGCCAGGGCGGACAGCTCCGGCCAGTCCCCGGCATAGGACGGCTCGGGGACGGCCACGGTGTAGAAGCCCGCCTCCCTGGCGGTGCGGGCGGCGTAGAGGGCGTCCTCAAAGACGGCGGTCTCCCCCGGGGCGGCCCCCAGGCGGCGGGCCGCCTCCAGGAACACGTCCGGCCGGTTCTTGCTCATCCCCAGGGTCTCGCAGCTGAGGATGAAGTCGAAGAGGTGATCCACCCCCAGGCGGGAGAGGCACTGGTGGGACAGGGGCTCGGCGGTGGCGGTGGCCACGCACAGGCGGCAGCCCCGCGCCCGCAGACGCTCCAGATATTCCTTCACCCCCGGTTTGAGGGGCACGTCCCGGCGGTAGTGCTCCTCCATCATGGCCTCCATCTCGTCCACGATGCGCTGGGGCGGGCCGGGTATGTGGAAGGTGTCCATGAAATAGGCCGCCCCCTCCAGCATGGTCATGGCCTTCACCATCCACAGCAGCCTCTCGTCGGGGTGGATGCCCAGGGACTCCAGATAGTCCCTCCCCAGCCCCTTCCAGTAGTGCATGGAGTCCACCAGGGTGCCGTCCATGTCAAAGATGCAGAACCGCTTATCCATGGGCCGTCAGCTCCTCCGCCAGGGCCCGCAGGCGCTTGGCGGCCGCGCCCGGGTGGGGCTGGGCGAAGATGGCGGACACCACCGCCACCCCGTCCACGCCGCTGCCCCGGAGCGCCAGGATATTGTCCGCGCTGATGCCGCCGATGGCAACCACCGGGATGTCCACCGCGTTACAGATGGCCCGGAGCTGTTCCACGGTCAGGTTCTTGGCGTCCTTCTTGGTGGTGGTGCCGAACACCGCCCCCACGCCGATGTAGTCCGCCCCCGCTTTTTGGGCGGCAACGGCGGTGTCCACGGTGTTGGCGGAGATGCCCAGGATCCTGTCCGGCCCGATCAGGGCCCGGATGTCCCGGCCCTGGATGTCCGACTGGCCCACGTGAACCCCGTCGGCGTCACACGCCAGGGCCACCTCCACCGAGTCGTTGACCACGAAGGGCACGCGGTACCGGGCCGCCTGCTCCTTCAGGATTTTGGCCTCCGCCAGAAAGGCGTCGTGCTCCATCCCCTTCTCCCGCACCTGGAGGAAGGTGGCACCGTTGGCCAGCACCTCCTCCACCACCTCGGGGAGGGTGCGTTCCCCCAGCCAGGCCCGGTCGGTGACGGCGTAGAGCAGCATGGAGGCTCTGATTTCATCCCTGGTAAATTTCATAGCGTACTCCTTGTGTCAGTTGGGTTTCCGTGAGGTTGAACACGGCGTCGATCAGATCATTGCGGAAGGTGGCATTGCCCGTGCCGTTTTGCAGGCGGCGTTCCTCGGCCGCCTCCCCGGCCACCCCCAGGGCGGCCATGGCGGCGGCAGCGGCCTCAAAGGGGTTCTCCGGCGACGCGCCGCAGAAGGCCCCGGTGAGGGCGGTGAGCATACAGCCGCTGCCCGTGATGCGGGCCATGGTGGCCACGCCGTTGCGGAGGAAGATCACCGTCTCCCCGTCGGAGAGCACGTCCACCGCCCCGGACAGGGCGATGACCGCGCCGGTGCGGCGGGCCAGGGAGCGGGTCAGCTCCGCCGCGGCGGGGAGGGTGCCCTCGGTGACCGCGTCCCCGGCGGCCACGTCCACCCCGCTGCCGCCCCCCTGGCCCAGGGCCAGGGCCCGGATCTCCGAGGCGTTGCCCCGGATGACGGCAAAGCGCACCTCTGAGAGCAGGCGGCCCACCGCCTCCCGCCGCAGGGCGGTGACCCCGGCGGCCACCGGATCCAGCACCACCGGGATGCCCAGGGCGTTGGCCCGCTTTCCGGCCAGGAGCATGGCCTCCAGATCTCCAATGGCCCCCAGGTTGCACACCAGGGCCTGGACGCCGGCCACCGCCTCCTCCACCTCCCGCACGTCGTGGGACATGGTGGGGGAGCCGCCGGCGGCCAGGATGATGTTGGCGCAGTCGTTGACGGTGACGAAGTTGGTGATGCACTGCACCAGGGGGGCGCGCTCCCGCACCGAGCGCAGCCGGGCGGCAAAGTCAAGCTGTTCCATATCCGCCCCTCACCGGTTGAGCTCTTCCAGCATCCGATCCAGCACCCTGGCCCGCTTGAGCAGCAGGAGCACGGCGCAGCCCATCAGGCCGCCCACCACCGAGGCGGGCAGGTAGAAGGGGATGTAGTAGAAGGGGGACTGGGCGTCCAGGGCGTAGAAGAACTTCATCAGGGGGTAGGCCACCATGGCGCTGACAAAGCCGGTGCCGATGGTCTCTCCCAGCAGGGCGCCCCACAGCTTCTTCGTCAGCTGGTAGAGCAGGCCGGACAGGAAGGCGCCGAACACCGCCCCCACCACCGCCTGGATGGTGCGGCCGGTGAGCATCCGCAGCAGCCCGGTGAGCAGGGCGGCGGCGAAGTTGTACCAGGGCCCCAGGAACACCGCCCCCAGCACGTTGCAGAAGTGCTGGAAGGGGGCCATGGATGGAAAGTAGACAAAGGTGGACAGGACGAAGCCCAGGGCGCCCAGCATGGCGGTAAGCACCAGCTTGCGCACCGAAAGCCCCTGGGCGCGCAAGGTTTTGGCATTGGCTGTTTTCATGGGGGATTCCTTCTTTTTCACGGATTTTGGTATTTGCCGGTCTTGTCGTCGATCGTCCACACCCCGCCGGGCTTGTAGCTGATCTTCACATAGGCCAGCATGCTGGGCTCCCCGTGGGACACGCAGATGCGGCAGCACTCCTTCACGATGTCCAGCAGCTGATCCAGATCCCCCTCCAGGGTGGTCTCAAAGGGCCCCACCACGTAGTGCAGGCCGGTGGAGGCCAGGTAGGAGATCACCTCGTCCACGATGCGGCGGGTGTCCTCCTGCTCCATCACCTTGGGCAGCACCTGAATGGCAATGCTTGCGTTCATGTCTGTATCCTCCTCTTTTCCGGATTCTGTCGGCTCAGTGCTCCATGACCGCCTGCATGGCGTTGAGGCCGCCGGAGCGCTTCAGGGCGAAGAGCACCGCGCCGGCGATGATGGCCCCGCCCGCGGTGGACACCAGGAAGGGGCCGATATAGGCGTACACCGCCGCCGTCTTGCCCAGCAGGAACACCGCCACCGGCCAGGCCGCCAGGCCGCCCAGCACGCCGGTGCCGAAGACCTCCGCCCCGCAGGTGGCCAGCAGGCTGCGGGTCTTATGGTACATCAGGCCGCACAGCAGGGCCCCCACCATGCTGCCGGGGAAGGCCAGCAGGGTGCCCAGGCCCAGCAGGTTGCGGAGCAGGCTGGCCAGAAAGGCGGCGGCAAAGCCGTACCAGGGCCCCAGGAACACCGCGCAGAGGATGTTGACCATGTGCTGCACCGGGGAGCAGCGGGAGGCCAGCACCGGGAAGGAGAACATGCTCCCCACCACGGCCACCGCCACCAGGATGGCGGCCACGGCCAGCTTCTTGACGGAACTGTCGGATCTCATCATGTTTGATACACTCCTTTGCTTGCTTACAAATCCAGTCCGATGGAGCCGCCCTCCGGGACGGCGTAGTTGTGCTTCAGCGGGCCGCTGCCGGAGCCCAGGTCCAGCCCGGCCTCCATGCAGGCGGTGATGTAGGCCTTGGCCTTCCCCACCGCCCGGGGCAGATCGCAGCCCAGGGCCAGGAAGGAGGCGATGGCGGAGGACAGGGTGCAGCCGGAGCCGTGGTTATTGGGGTTGTCCACCCGGCCGGCCCGGAACCAGTGGGCCTCCCCCCGCCGCCACAGCAGGTCGTCGGCGTCCTCCGACCGGTGGCCCCCCTTCACCAGCACCCCGCCGGGCAGGGCGCTGCCGATGGCCTCCGCCGCCCGGAGCATGGCGTCCTCGTCCTCAATGGCGAAGCCGCACAGCCGCTCCGCCTCGGGGATGTTGGGGGTGATCACCTCCGCCAGGGGGAACAGCTCCTCCATCAGGGCGGTGAGGGCGCTGTCCTGCATCAGGCTGGAACCGCTGGTGGCCACCATCACCGGATCCACCACGATGTGCTCCGCCCGGTACTCCCGCAGCTTGGCCCCAATGGCCCGGATGATGTCCGCGCTGGACACCATGCCGATCTTCACCGCGTCGGGCCGGATGTCCCGGAACACGCAGTCCAGCTGCTGTGCCACAAACTCCGGGGTGGCCTCCAGCACGCCGGACACCCCGGTGGTGTTCTGGGCGGTGAGGGCGGTGATAGCGCTCATGCCGTACACCCCCAGGCAGGTCATGGTTTTCAGATCCGCCTGGATCCCCGCGCCGCCGCTGGAGTCGCTCCCCGCGATGGTCAGCACCTTTTTCATACACATGCCTCCTCTTTTTTGCAGACAAAAAAACTCGGAACGCCCCGCAGAGCGTTCCGAGTACCAGAAACAGACGCCATGAGCACCTGGCCCTGGCTGCTTCCCACTCGCCGCGTCCCTACGTTGGCATTATCCACATCAGGTCGGGTCGGGCATACGCCCCTCTCAGCCCTTTTCAGAGCTCCCCTGCGAACGATTCTGATTCAGTTTTCCTGAGTATAGCACAAAAGCGCGGAAAAGAAAAGCCTTTTTTATCCACGCAGCAGGCGGCTCAGCTCCTCCGCCGTGATGCCGCTCATGTAGTCCCCCACACGGAGGGCCTCCAAAGCATCTGTCAGGTGCTCGTCCAGGGGCAGGCCAGCCATGGCCCCCTCCAGCTCGCCCAGCTCACCGCCGAAGAAGTCCCCATAGAAACGGACGGCCTTGATTTTCCCGCCCTCCGCGCTCAGGTGGGCGGTGACCAGCCCTGCCGGGAACTTCATCTCCCGCCGCATGTCGTAGGCGGGGGAACAGCCGTAGTTCCACGCCCAGGTGGCGTACTTCTCGTCCCGCAGCTTCCGGACGGCGGCCAGATCTTCCTCCGTTAGAGTGTAGGGCTCCAGCGCCCCGCTGGCCATGGCGCACTCCTTCAGGGCCCCCTTGAAGTCCTCCATGGAGATGGGCGCAGGGGCGTGGGCGTTGATGGTGGTCACCCGGCTGCGCACCGACTTCACCGCCTTGGAGGCGAACTTGGCCTCCTTCACCCGCAGGGCGTCGGCCACGCTGGTCAGGTTGGAGTCCAGCATGATGCACCCGTGGTGGAGCAGCCGCCCCCGGCGGGCATACTGGGCGTTGCCGGAGAACTTCAGCCCGTCGATGGTCAGGTCGTTGCGGCCGGTGAACGCCGCGTGGACGCCGAAGCGGGCCAGGGCCTGGATCACCGGCTCCACAAAGATTTTGAAATTGAGGCCGGGGGCGTCGGCCCGGTCCACGATGAAGGTGAAATTCAGATTGCCCTTGTCGTGGTACACCGCCCCGCCGCCGGACAGCCGCCGGGCCACCCGAATGCCGTGGGCGTCCACATAGGCCTGGTCGATCTCCTCGGCAGTGTTCTGATATTTGCCCACCACGATGGTGTTGTCGTTCTGCCAGAGCATGAAGTAGGACTTGCTTTTGTCCATCCGCTCAAAGACATACTCCTCCAGGGCCAGGTTAAAGTAGGGATCCCTGGACGGGGATTCCAGATAGAACACGCGCTTCTCTCCTCTCGCCCGGGATTTTCGACGGACGGCCCTTCCGGCCTATACATATCCGGCGGAGCCCATCTTCTTCGGAGACGTTCCACCCCGGGCCGCCTTCCGGCTGCTTCCATAATAATAGTAAATCGGAAGAAGCAGCCTGTCAACAGAGAATGGGCATCCGCCGGGACCACCTGCACTACAGCAGGTCGCGCCGCCTCTGCCGCCGGCACACCAGGCCGCACAGCAGCAGGGCCAGGGCGGCGCACAGGGCGGCGACCACCCACTCCCCGCCGGGCAGGCCCAGCAGCCGGGCGGGATCCCCCCAGAAGGTGCCCGCCCCTTCCATGACCCAGGGCACCAGCCCCCACTCCAGCACGAACACCAGGGGCAGGAGCTTGAGCAGCATGGCCACATAGGCGCCGCTGAACCAGGAGAGGACCACGGTGAAGCCGGAGGTGGCCAGGGCCAACACCACCGTCAGCGCGCACAGGGAGAGCACGTACTGGCCATAGGTCCAGTCGAACCAGGGGAAAGCGAGCTGCCACACCGAGGTCATGGGGCAGCTCCAGAAGGTCAGGGCATCGGTGGACAGGAAAGGCCCCAGGTAGACGGCGAAGTTGACCAGGGTGAGCAGCAATCCGGAGAGCAGAGCCGCCCCCATCTGCGCGCCCAGCACCCCCCGCCCCCTGCGGGAGGCCCACAGCATGGCCCTGGTGCGGTAGAGCCGGTCCCGCACCAGGGTGGGGGCCAGGAGGAGCGCCGCGCTGAAAGAGCACCAGATGGCGAAGTAGTGGAAGAAGTCGTTGGTGTCGGACGTCACGCCCCCAGGCAGGAAGCCGAAGGCCTCCGGTCGTGCCGCTGCCTCCTCAAGGCGCCGGGTCTCCCATTCCGCCACCCAGTCGGGCCAGTCGGCCACATGGCCCAGGGCGCTCGCGTCCCCGGCGGCCAGCCGGTCATACCGCTCCAAAAAGGTCTCCAGGGCCTCAATCTCCCCGCAGTTTGTGTTGGAATGAACTGCCCAATAGAGGTCGCGGTTCCGCTCTCTCTCCGCCCGGGCATCCTCGTTATACTGATCTTCCCAGGCCAGCCAGGAGGGCCAGTCGCGGACGCCGGCCTCCGCCGCGCCGTCCAGCTGGGCCACCTGGGCGGAAAAGGCCGCCTTGGCCTCCGCCAGCTGGCCGTCCAACTCCGAGCGCTCGGCCGGCTCTATGGTGGTGCCGTACTCCTCCAGCCAGCGGTTGGCCAGCCCGATCTCGTCCTCCCAGCTGCTGCCCAGGTGCTCGATGTAAAATTCGGTGCGGATCTGCCAGAACACCAGCCCGATGAGGGCGATGGCGGCCAGCAGGGCGGGCCGCCAGATTTTTCTCAGTTCCCAGCCCAGCAGGGCCATTTACGCCACATCCTTTCTGTGAAACCGCCCCAGGGCCCACAGGGCCGCCCCGCCCGTCAGGGCCAGGCTGACGGCCAGGCCCGCCGTCTCCTGCCAGGGGACGGCGCCGTACAGCCCCATCTCGGTGAACCAGGCGCTCAGGGAGAGCCACAGGTTCACAGGAAGGAAGTTGGCCAGCAGATAGGCTGTCCACCACCCCGCTGTCGCCAGGCCGGACGCCGCCCCCACCGACAGGGTGCAGAACAGAACCACTCCGATGGCGGCGGCGTAGGCGTGGCCGGTCAGCAGGCCCAGCGCCCCGGCCAGCAGGGTGAATACCGCCGTCAGGGCTCCGCCCCCCGCCAGCGTGGCGGCCAGGTACTGCCCCACGGTGAAGTCCCCCCAGGTGAGGTAGGGCCGGATATAGAACATCTCGCTGTAATAGTTGAACTGGCTGGACACGCTGGATGCCCACAGCCCTCCGTAGTCCAGCAGCAGAAAATAGGCCCCCAGGGTGGCCAGGACCAGCAGTGCATACAGGAGCAGATCCACCCCCAGGGCGGCCAGCAGCTTGACGCGCCACAGCCTCCGCCCGGTGCGGGTGGCGCACAGCTGCCCCCCGGTGCGCCACACCCCCTCGCACCCTGTCAGGCAGATGGCCGATAATACCCCGGCCAGGATGCCCTCGGTGACCACCGCCCGGATGAGGGTGTTGAACAGGAACTGGTGGCTGCCGTGAGTGGCAGGGCCGGCGTAGAGATCCAGGGCCGCGCCAGTGTCCGCCAGGTGCTCCACCCGGCCCTGGAGCAGATCGTACTTCCAGGCCAGCCACCGCTGGGCCAGGAGATCCCCCTCGATCACGCTCTGATAGAAGTTCGCCAACTCGTCGGTGTCGTAGGCCTTGAAGGTGTTCTCCAGGCCGGCGACCGCCTGGAGGAGCAAGTCCCGTTCCTCCGTCTGCGGCAGCTGGGACAGCCCGGCCACGAAGTCCGCGCCCACCCGGACGCCCAGCGTCTCCGCCGCCTGGGAGGTCTGGTGGAAAAAGGCCTGATCCCCCGGCGTGACGGAGCCCAGCAGCAGGCCGTTGAAGGCCAGGCACAAGCCCAGGAATACCCACAGGGCGGGCAGGTGGAAGAGCTTGCCCCACTCGTAGGCCAGCAGCCGCCTCATATCTGCCCCTCCCGGTAGATGGCCAGGAAGGCGTCCTCCAGCCCCGGTTCCACCGGCGTTCCCCCGGCGGGCGGGGTATCGGCAAGCACCCGCAGCACCGGCCCGTCCGCCCCCTGCCCCTCGCTGAGGAGGAACTGCCCGGGCTCCAGCGCCGTCCCGGCGGGGAACTCAAAGACCCTGCCCCGGAACTGCTCCCGGATGTGGGTGGGGCTGTCGCAGCAGTAGAGCCGGTGGCCCTTGAACATGACGATCTGCCCGGCGATGGTCTCGATGTCCGAGACGATGTGGGTGGAGAGGATGACAATGCGCTCCCCGGACAGGGCGTGGATCAGGTTGCGGAACCGCACCCGCTCCCGGGGATCCAGCCCGGCGGTGGGCTCGTCCAGGATCAGCAGCCTGGGATCGTTCAGCATGGCCACGGCGATGCCCACCCGCTGGAGCATGCCGCCGGAGAACTTTTTCATCTTTTTGTCCGCCGCGTCGGACAGACCCACCAGCTCCAGCAGTCCGTCAATGCGGCCGTCCGCCTCCCGCCGGGGGATGCACTGGAGGGCGGCGGCATAGCGCAGGAACTGCCGGGGGGTGTGGTTGGGATAGTACCCGAACTGCTGGGGCAGGTAGCCCAGCAGGCCCCGGTACTCTGCCCCCAGGGCCTGGATGTCCTCTCCCTCCCATAAAATCTGTCCTTTGGTGGGGAACAGCAGGGTGGTGAGCATCTTGATGAGGGTAGTCTTGCCCGCTCCGTTTGGGGCCAGCAGGCCGTAGACCCCCGGTGTGAAGGTCAGGGAGATGTCCTCCAGGGCGGTGAAACTCCCATAGTTTTTGGTCACATGTTCAACGGACAGCATAGGAAAAGCCTCCTTCCACACAGCGCCGGCAGAAACAGCGCAGCTCCGCCAGGTACAGGGCCAGGGCCGCCCCGCAGAGCAGGCAGAAAACCACCGTCGGCACGGTATTCAGCCACTCCGCCGCTGTCGGCCACAGAATGGGGACCATTCCGGCCGCCAGCCAGACGGCCGGCGCGGCCAGCGTCCCCGCCGCCCCCCGCAGCCGCAGGCAGAACAGGGAGAGTGCGCCGTACAGGAACAGGCCGGACAGGGACAGGGACAGCATCCAGCTCAGGGAATACAGGCGGCCGGACATGATCCACACCAGGAGATTGGCAGGCACGCACACCAGCACGGAGGCGGCCCCGAAGCACAGCATCCGCAGGGCGTTCACCATCCGGGACGAGATTCGGAAGGTCCAGGTCCACTCCCGAATGCCGGTCTGCACATCCTTCCAGGTGGTCAGCAGGGACAGTGCGGCGTAGAGCAGGGGCGACATCAGGAGCAGAACCTGGGCCAGCCCGCCAGTGTAGCTGGCCAGAAACGAGGCCGGGAACAGGCCCAGGACCCAGACCAGGACCGCCAGCGCCAGACAATCCCCCACCCCGCAGAACAGAGTGTGGACGCCCGCGACGCGCAGGATGTCCCACAGCTCCCGCCGGAGGCTGACCGGCCGGAGCAGCCCCGCGTCCAGGATCTGAGAGATGGCCCGCAGTTTCTCCTGCTGGGTGGGCATGGGGATGTCGTCAGATTTCATCCGAACCAAACTCCTTTCTCAGCCGTCCTATCAGGCGGTAATAGCGGGATTTGACTGCCGCCTCAGATTCCCTCAGTGAGGCGGCGATTTCCGGAAAGGTCTTTTCCCCGTAGATCCGCAGGCGGAAGACCGCCTGCTCCCGGGGCTCCAGGCCGGAGACCCAGGCCTCGATCCGCTCCAGCAGTACACGGTCAAGAATCCGGACGGAAAAGTCCTCCTCCGCCGGCAGTTCCGCCTCCTCCCATGGTACCGGGACCGGCCGGGCACGGCGGCGGGCATCGATGACTTTGTTGGCGGCGATGCGGTACAGCCAGGTGCGGAAGGACGCCTTCACTGCCCGATAGCCGGGCAGTGAGCGCAGAGCGGCGATAAAGATGGACTGTGTCAGATCCAGGGCATCCTCTCTGCTGCCGGTCTGGCGGTAGACGAAGCGGTAGATTTCGTCGTAATAGACGCCGATCAGATGTTCTGCCGCCTCCCGGGAACCGTGGCGCTGGATTGCCCGGATCCACTTTTGCTCCTGCTCCACTGCCTCACCGCCCTTCAAAAATATATTCGCGTATGAGCGTGCCATCGTTTCCGGAAAAGAGAAAAATTGCCCCTCTGTAGGGAAAGCCGCAGCAAGGAGCGTATGTCCCCTTCCGCTGCTCCCCTCCCTTCTGTGAGCACTTTGCAGCCCCAAATCTGCCCCGCGGCTATCCCAAAACAGTCAGACCGGCAAAAATCATTGAATTTCCGCCGGTTTGGTCTGCGGGGCAGCATTCGCCCCCGCAAAGCCAGAGCCGCTGCCCACGGGTGCCCTAGCACCGGAAAAGACGGGCCGCCAGCGCGGGCACAGGGCGATCCAGAAGGGCGGCTCTTGGCGCGGAGATGAACCGTCAGGGATCCCTTTTGTGTTGGCTCAAACAACTTTTTGAAACTTTTCCGAAATTTTAAAAAGTTCATCAGCTTGGCGAAAAGCCTTTCTTTACAGGCAGAGCCGGCGGAAATCATTCGATTTCCGCCGGCTTCTGGAAGAGAGGCTGTGACCGGCCTGCTGGCTGCAGTCAGGATATGGAACGGGGAGCGGCTACAGAATACGCAGAGCGGCCAAGCATTCAGATGAACAGGAACAAGAAACCAACAATGACGAAGTAAATGGACATGGGCAATGTGAGTACCATCACCCGGATGGGGTCCACCTTACCGGCGTCCTTGCCCAGCTTCTGCACCAGGATGCTCTCCACCACGGCGGAGATGGCCAGGGCGGGGGCGCTGACGGGCGGGAAGGCCTGGCCGCCGGAGGCGATATGGGCGGAGGCCACGGCCGCATGGACGGGATCCACGCCCACAGAGGCCAGGGCGGGGGCCAGGAAGGAGAAGATGGTGTTCTGGCCGGTGGACTGGGAGCCGGTGAGGGCGGAGATCAGCAGGATGCCCAAGCCGCCGCTGACCTTCAGGGCGCCGGCCTCCATGGAGGCGGCGAAGGCCTGCACGGCCTCAATCTGGCCGGCGGCATAGAAGGCGCCCAGGAGCAGGGCGGCGCCCAGTTCCACCTTGACGGCGGGCAGTGCGCCCACCACGCCGTTTTTGACCACCTTGGGCAGGTTCTTGCGCACCGGCTTGAAGAAGAGGGAGACCAGGGTGGCGGTGATCAGGAAGGTGACGATGTTGTTGCTCAGACCCTTGAGGATGGTGATGTTGCTGAGCCAGCCCATCAGGGGCCCGGTGGCCATCTGTACCAGATTGATGCCGGCCGCCGTCTGGAGAATCACCAGCAGGATCAGCACGGCCAGGGGGAGCATCAGATGCCAGTTGCCGTGCATAATCTGGCCGGCGGTCTTGCTGGGAATCAAATGCTCGGGCAGGGCCTTGATCTTCACAAAGGCGAAAACCGCATAGATGGTACAAATCACAAAGCCGATGCCCACGGTGATGTAGGAGATATTGACCACGGGGGTGGTGTCCACCTGGGCCAGGGAGGAGGCCAGGAACACCGCCTGGGTGATGGGGGGCATGATGGAGCCCAGAGAGGCGCCCATCATGATGATGCAGCCGATCCCCGCCGCGGAGATCTGCATATCGCTGAGAATACCGATGACCAGAATGCCAACCACGGTGGCGCTGGCCACAGAGTCGCCCAGCAGGGAGCCGGCCAGGCCCAGCACCAGGATGATGGCCACGATGAGGCCCTTGGGAGAGCGGCCCAGTGAGACCCGGGCCACGTTCAGCACCAGATCCAGGGTCTTCATTTCAGTCTGGGAGGCGGCGTAGATGCTTCCAAAGATGTTCAGGGCCATGATCCAGGCCAGCTTGTCGATACCGTCAATCCAGGCCAGGACCCATTGCAGGGGGTTGAACACGCCGCCCATAAGCAGGGCCAGCAGGCCGGCAATAATCAGCGCATAGGTGACCTTTCCCCCGACAAAGGGGATTTTTTTCACCATGATCAGAACGATCAGGACGAGGACAGGGACGATAACAGTAATCATCTGCTCTCACCTCTCTTGATTCTGTATTTACGGGTTTACCAGCTTCATGGCCTGGCTGGCGGCGATCAGAATCGGGTCGTAGACCGGGGCCACCGGGGGGGCATAGACCAGATCCAGCTCGTTGATCTGGGCCACGGTCATGCCGGCGGTGATGGCGGTGGCGAACACGTCCACCCGGCCGGCCACGGTGGGACCGCCCACGGCCTGGGCCCCCAGCAGGCGGCCGGAGGCACGGTCCACAACCAGACAGATGTGCATGTCGGAGCCGCCGGGGTAGTAGGAGGCGCAGTCCCGCTTGCGGATCAGGCTGGCCGCCGCGTCATAGCCGGCGGCGCGGGCCTGCTCCAGGGACAGGCCGGTGGCCGCAATGTGCAGCTCAAAGACCTTGGTCACCATGGAGCCCAGCACGCCGGGGAAGGCGGCCTCCTCGCCGGCCAGATCCGCGCCGGCCACCCGGCCCTGCTTGTTGGCCGTGGTGCCCAGGGGGACGTAGACCGGCTGGCCGGTGAGCAGGTGGCGCATCTGCACACAGTCGCCGCAGGCCCAGATGGCGGGGTCGCTGGTCCGCTGGTGTTCGTCCACCACAATGCCGTCCTTCAGGCCCAGCTCCAGGCCGCAGGCACGGGCCAGCGCAGTGGCCGGGCGCACGCCGATGGAGATCAGAACGCCGTCCACCTCCACGCGCTGCCCGTCCGAGGTCTCTACGGCAGTCACCCGGCCGTCTGCGCCGTGGATGGCGGCCAGGGCGGTGCCGGTAAAGAGGCGCACGCCGTGGCGCTCCAGGGTCTGGGCCGCCGCCTGGGAGAAGCTCTCGTCCAGGAAGGGCAGCAGGCGGGGCAGCTGCTCAAAGACCGTGACCTCTGCACCGGCCTGGGTCAGCTCCTCGGCCATCTCCAGGCCGATGAAGCCGCCGCCCAGGATGGCGATGCGCCGGCGGGCGGCCAGGGCCCCCTTCAGGCGGATGCCGTCCTCCACGGTGCGCAGGTAGTACACCCCGTCCAGCTCTGTGCCGGGGATGTCCGGCCTGACGGGGGCGGCGCCGGTGGCGATCACCAGCTTGTCGTAGGGCCGCCGGAACTGCCGCCCGGTGTCCAGGTCGGTGACGGACACGGTCCTGGCGGCGCGGTCGATGGCGGTGACCTCGTGGTGGGTGAAGGTGGGGATCCCCCGCTTGTTGGCCATCTCGTGGGGGAACAGGGAGACCAGCTCGTCCGGATCGTCAATCATGCCGCCCACGAAGTAGGGCAGGCCGCAGGCGCCGTAGCTGATGTACCCGGTCCGCTCATAGACCTCGATGTCCAGGTCGGGGCGGACGCGCTTGGCCTTGGAGGCGGCACTCAGGCCGGCGGCCGTCCCCCCGATTACAATGACTCTTTCCCCCATGGGCGCTTACCGGACGCCGTACTTGTCGATGACGCCCATCTCGCCCATCAGGCGCTCCAGCTCGTCCCGGCCCTTGCCGGTGAACTCCTCGTAGGGGCGGCGCAGGTGGCCGCCGGGCAGGCCCAGGATGTCCAGGGCGGCCTTGATGCACACGGGGTTGGAGAAGGTGTAGAGCATCTTCAGCAGGGGATACCAGTGGGTGTACTCCCGGCGGCAGTCCTCCATGATCTCCATGCTGGTCCAGGGGCGGGAGTAGAGGGCGGACTCCTCGGGGATGATGTTGCCGCCGATGTTGGCCGTGCCGGTGCCGCCGACGGCCAGGGTGGGGATGACGATGGAGTACTTGGGGAAGTCGCAGCACATGATCTTGACCTTGCCCTGGCACTGGGCCTGGACCTGCACCAGCTGGGAGCAGTCGCCCATGGCCTCCTTGTCCAGCACAAAGTGGGGGTGCTTGTCGGACAGGTACTTGATGGTCTCGGGGGTCAGGTGGACGCCCAGACGGGAGGGGTTGTTGTACACGCCGCAGGGGATGCCGATGGAGCTCATGCAGGCGTCCAGGTGGTCCCGGGCGGCCCGCTGGTTCACCAGCACGTAGGGGGGCACGGTGAAGATGACGCCGTCGGCGCCCTCAGCCTCGCAGTACTTGGCCATCTCAATGGCGCCCTCGGTGGTGGTGGAGGCGGCGCCGAAGAACACGGGGATCTTGCCCCGGGTCATGGCCACCACCTCTTTGACGATGGCCTTCTTCTCCTCCACGGTGAGCAGGGTGGTCTCACCGGCGGAGCCCAGCACGAAGATCTGGCTGGTGCCGTACTTGATCTGGCGGTTGATCAGGGTCTCAAAGCCGTTGAAGTCGATCTTGTCGTCGGGGGTAAAGGGGGTGGGCATGGCCACAAAGGAGCCTTCCAGCTTAATCATAACAAATTCCTCCTCAAAAAGTAATGATTAAAAGAGATCAAAGCGGTTGGGATCAAAGCCGGGGGCGGCGGGCACGTCGGTCTTTCCGTCCACGATCAGGTCGCTCACCAGCTTGCCGGTGACAGGGGACAGGCAGATGCCGTCGCCCTCGTGGCCGGCCGCCAGGAAGAAGCCGGGCACGCCGTTGACAAAGCCGATGAGGGGCTTGCTGTCGGGGGGATAGGGGCGCAGGCCGCCCATGGTGCGGATGATGTTCAGGTTCTTCAGGCCGGGGATGATCCGGGTGGCGTTTTTCAGCAGCTCCCGGAGGCACAGGTAGGTGTTGCCCGTGTCGTAGCCCACGAACTCCCGGCTGTTGCCGAACTCGATGTTGCCCTTCTTGGACTGGACCAGGGAGATGGCGATGCCCATCTGGGCCTTCAGGGAGTGGTCGTTCTTCAGCATCTCGGGGTGGTGCTTGCCCACGATGTAGCGGGCGTTGTTGACCAGCTTGTGGACGAAGGGGGGCACGGCCTCGGTGATCACCGTCTGGCCCCGGCGGGGCTTGATGGGGATGTTCAGCCCCACCATCTTGCCCACGATGGGGGCCCAGGAGCCGGCGGCATTGATCACGATGGGGGCGTAGTAGGTGTCCCGGTTGGTCTTGACGCCGGCCACGGCCCCGTTGCGCAGGAGGATCTCCTGGGCGGCCTCGTGGGTAAACACCTTGGCACCCAGGGACACCGCCTTGTCGGCAAAGGCCAGGTTCAGGCGGAAGGGGTTCACGTCGGCGTCCACCTCGCTGTAGGAGGCACCCACGATGGCGTCCCGGTTCAGGCCGGGCTGGAGGTACATGGTCTCGTCCACGTCAATGATGCGGGAGTTGAGGCCCAGGGCGTTCTGCTTCTTGACGATGCCCTCCATGATGTGCAGCTCTTCCTCATTCTCGATGAGGAGCAGGGAGCCCTTCTGCTCGTACTCGATGTCCCGGCCCAGCTCCTGGGCGAGGGTCTTGTACAGCTCCACGCTGTACAGGGCCAGCTGCAGGTGCTCGTTGGGCTCCTTGGTGTTGGGGGCGATCATGGTGTCGCAGGAGCCGCTGGCGCCGCTGTTGAAGTAGCTGCGCTCCAGCTGGATGACCCGCTTTCCCCGCTTGGTGAGATAGTAGTTCACGGAGCTGCCGATCACGCCGCCGCCGATGATGATCACATCTGCTGTCAACGACATGCCTCATCCTCCTCTCTGGTGATGGCGGTCAGATCGCCCACGTTCAGCAGGCGGACCGGGAAACGCTGGTGGGTGCAGCAGGCGTCAAAGTCGACCTTTGCCTCCCGCAGCATCCGCTCGATGTTCTTCCGGCAGGTCATGCCCTGGCAGACGCCCATGCCCGCGTTGGTGCGCACCTTGATGTCCCGCACGCTGCGGGCGCCGGCCGCGATGGCCCGCTTGATGTCGCCCACCGTCACCTCTTCACAGCGGCAGACGTAGATGTCGTCCTCGTTGGGTACCATCACTGCCCCCCCTTTCTGTCGATGCCGCGCACATCCATGAGATACTCCTTGGGGATCTCAACGGTGACCACGGCGGTGTGGTCGAACGCCGGTACGTTCCGCACGCTGTGGACGGTGCCCTGGGTGACGAACGCGCCGTCCCGGCTGGTGCAGCGGACGGACGCCCCCGGCTCTGGCAGGGGCACGTACTCATAGGGGAAACTGACCAGCGACGTGGTCTCACTGTAGTTCTTGTGGAGATTGAAGATGGCCAGGCCGGGGCAGCGGGTGATGCAGATGCCGCAGCCGTTGCACTTGTCCGCGTCCAGCTTGGGCAGGGCGGTGATCTCAGCGCCCACCGTGATGGCCTTCTGGGGGCAGGCCGTCTCACAGGGGTTGCAGGGGATGCACTGCACGCACTCGATGCAGGCCACTGGGCCGCGTTCCAGCCGCTCCGGCGTGGGGATTCCGGGGGTGTGTTCCATCACTGCTTCCCTCCCTGATGATAGTAGTTGAGAATCTGGGCCTTGGCGTCCGCCCGCTTCTGGCCGAACTCGCCGGAGCGCAGGGAGGCCAGTCGGGCCCGGATGGCCTCCTTCTCCGCCGCGGCCTCGTCGGCGGGCACATAGCCCAGGGCCTCCGCGGCGGCGGTGCCGGCCAGGCGGCCCTCCTCCATGGCGGTGCTGGCCTCCTCAATGCCGGAGATGTCCCCGGCGATGTACACGTCCGGATTGCTGGTGCGCATGTCCTCGTCGTGGAGGGGGATCACGCCGCCCAGGGCCGGGATCTCGGCCAGCTGGCAGCCGGCCATGCTGGCCAGCTCGATCATGGGGGTCAGGCCCACGGCCATGCACACCGTGTCGGCCTCCAGCACCTTCTCGGTGCCGGGAACGGGCTGGAAGTGATCCAGCTCCACCAGCTCCACCTTCTGCACGCCCCCCTCGCCGGTGACCCGGTTGATGGTGTGGGACAGGTAGAAGGGCACGCCGGCCCGACGGAGCTTGTTGGCGTGGACGCCGTAGCCACCGATGGCGGGGGCGGCCTCCACCACACCCACCACGTCCATGCCCGCCTGAAGCATCTGGTAGGAGACGATCAGACCCACGTTGCCCGAGCCCACCATCACCACCCGGGAGCCGGGCTGGACGTGGTGCAGGTTCACCATGGTCTGGGCCGCACCGGCGGTCATGACGCCGGGCAGGGTGGAGCCCTCAAAGCAGAGGTTGTTCTCGTTGGCGCCGGTGGCGATGATGATCTTCTTGGTCTTGACGGTCTGGACGCCGTCGGCGCTGCCGTACAGGGCCAGATGGTCGTCGAAGATGCCGTAGACCGGATAGCCCAACAGCACCTCCACCTGGAGCTGCTCGGTCTCCTCCAGCAGCTGCTCGCCGATGCGGAAGCCCCGCACGCCGGCGTTGTGCTCCCGGGAGCCGAAGAACTTGTGGATCTGCTTGAACAGCTGGCCGCCGGGCCGCTGGTTCTCGTCGATGATCAGCACCTTGGCCCCGCGGCGGGCCGCCGCGATACCGGCCGACAGGCCCGCCGGGCCCGCGCCGATGATCAGGATTTCAACCTCCCTCACGCCTGCTCCTCCTTTCCGCCCAGTCCGTACTGGGTCTCCACCGTCATGCCCTCCTCCACGGGGGTCACGCAGGTGCGGGTGTTGGGTACGCCGTTGACGATCATTTTGCAGTCGTTGCACCGGCCGATGCCGCAGAAAATGCTGCGTCCGGTGTGGTTCTTGGCCGTGTACCGCAGGGTGCGCACCCCGGCGGCGATGAGTGCCGCCGCGATGGGCTCTCCGGTGACGGCCGGGATCTTCTTTCCCTCATAGAGGATGTAGGTGTCCGGTTGCCGGCCCACCTCCAGGATGGGATGCTGCTCGACTCTCATAAAGACCCTCCTATTCTCGAAACGTGGTATTGGACGATCTGGCTGGGCGTACCAGCGCGCCCCGCGGGGGAGCTGCATGCTGAACGAAAAAGAAAGGCAGTGCAGGATAGGTCGTCCCCCTTGATGGACCCTATCTTACACTGCCAATCGGCTATTGACGAGCAACCTGTAAACAAGTTGACCAAATATATTTTGTAAAAGAGCTTACAAACAAAGCGTTTTAACAAAACTGGCAAGTTGAATTTTGTTGGATATGTCTAAAATCTTACCAATCCTCCGGATTCAGTCTGGCATTTATCTGAATTCTCCGATTCAGCATTCGAATGACGCCCTCGTCACAGAGCTCCCCCAGCAGCTTGGATACCGTGATGCGGGAACTGCCGATGATGACGCTGAGGTCGCTCTGGCTGTAATGTACCCGTTGGTCATACCATTGGCCGTCAATCAGCCTGGTGCGGTCGGCGGCGACCAGAAAGAGCTTGATCAGACGGTCTCTGTAGGAGTTAAAGGTGATATTTTCAATCTCATGCCGCATGATAAGGGTCTTTTTGGCGCTTTCCATCAGTACCGCGTTCCGAAAGAGCGGGGATTCATCTGTCAGGCGGAGAAACGTGTCGTGATCCAGCCGGTACAGCGTTGTGGGAATATCTGCCTTCGAGATCACCGTACTGGGCTCATTCAAAAAATTGACTGCCTCTCCGAAGAACCACCCCTTGGACAGGGTGTAGAGCAGCTTTTCGCCGCCGTTCTGTCCGATGATATAGTGGCTGGTCCGACCCTCCGCAATATAGTACACGCCTCCGATGTTCTCACCAATTTTACAAAAAACTGTTTTGGGCGCTAACCGGATGATGGTACCGTGCTTCTGAATAAATTGTTCCAATTCGCTGTCCATCCCGTTTGGAAGGGTGAAACTGGAATAGGCAAACGCCATAAAACCACAACTCCTCTCCTGAGCAAGGGTATCAGAAATGGTTTGTTCCATAATGATAAGTTTACACCCTTAACCGTCAAAAGGCAATGCGATTTTGCTTCACCCGCCCCGCCCAGGCGGTGCTGGCAGGGCACCCAACCCCTGTTGCCTGCTGCGGGGCAGCTCGGTAATAAAAGAGCTGTCGAAACTGCCTTCTTGGCAGGGATACCATCTAAACGGAGTGACAAAGGACAGATCGGCGCCCCATGGCGACAAAAGGAAAGGTACGGCTTAGACTGTGTCTCTTTGTTGAAATGCCAAACTAATTTGGATATTACCGTTACAGCGTGTCTTTTTTTGGTGCCAGCCCCAGGAGCCGCCGGGATGCTCCTTCCTGGGCTAACCCAGCCCGCCGGCCTGAATGCGGCGTTTCAGATCAAGCACCTTTTCCTCGAGCTGCGCCATGACGGCGAGGAAGGCTCCGTCGCCCCTGCCGCTGGGGTCGTCCAGCCCCCAGTCCTCCCGGTGGGAGCAGGGCAGAGCCGGGCACTGCACATTGCAGCCCATGGTGACCACGATGTCCACGGGCGGCAGCTGGTCGAGGGACTTGCTTCTCTGGCTTTGCTCCATGTCGATACCGTAAACCCGCTTCATCAGGCGCACCGCGTCGGGATTGATGCGGGTGCCGGGATGGGTGCCGGCGGAGCAGCTTTCAAACACATCGCCGGCCAGCTTCCGGCCCAGGGCCTCCGCCATCTGGCTGCGGCAGGAGTTGTGGACGCAGAGGAAGGCCACCTTTGGCTTTTCCCGGCCGGCCGCCGAGAAGGGACAGCGCGCGCCAATGCACTGGCTGTTCCGCGCGCTGTAGGAGCATACCGGCACGGTGCGCGCCATCCCCACCCCCAGATGCTCCCGGACAAAGTCCACAGCGGCCAGGACGGCCAGAAAGGAGTCCCGCTTGCAGCACCGGGGGCCGCCGGCCCTGCCGATGGCGTCCAGGGCGCGGGCGGTCATCTGGTTGCTCAGTCCCCAGGGCTCCACGGCCAGCGGGGTGGACTGGGTGGCGATGGCCAGGAACTGCCCCGCGCCGACGCCCGCCCCGCAGGCGCCCCAGAAGCCGCAGGCCCCGCCGGGCACGGCCCTGCCCCGGCGGTACATCTCCCGCAGGGCGTTCTCCAGATCCAGCTGCCCTCCGGCGTTCCGGTAGGCGGTGAGCAGGGCCGCCCCCACCATCACATGGTGCTCCGGGCCGTGCATGTGGCAGAAGGGCATCGCCATCATCCGCCGGAGAATGGCGACGGGGTCGGCGGAGGCCTCGGAGAGGCACAGGCCGAAGATGCTGTCCATCCCCTGGGTGTGGCAGTCGCTGCACACATAGTGCCCGTTGACACAGCGTGTCTTGCTGGGCTCTTTCCTGTGACAGACGGCACACTCCATGGGTTGATCCTGCACCAGATATTCCAGGGGCGCCTGACAGATCAGGCATTCTTCCGTATTCAACTCTCCGTCTCCTCCCATTTTTTCAGTGCGGCCAGCTGCTCCGGGGTGTGGAACCAGTGCTCCCCGCCCTCCAGCACCGTGAGCCGGGCGCTGTGCCGCCGGGTATAGGCCTCCACGGTCTCCCGGGGCGTCATATTGTCCCCGCTCCCCCAGAGGATGCGGATGGGGCAGGCCCAGCGGTGCACCGGATGCTCCCGCACCCAGCGCAGGTATTTCCAGGACAGGAGCTGCCCCCGGGAGGTGGTGATCTCGCCCCGCTCCCGCAGCTGGGCCTCCGACACCCCGGCCCCGTTCATCATGGTGAGAATCAGCCCCTCCATGTCCAGGACGGGGGAGAGCAGCAGGGCGCGGGCCGGATTGGCAAAGGCCAGCATAGCAAAATAGGCCCCGATGCTGGTGGCCCGGAGGGAAATGCTCTCCCAGCGGCGTTCTGCCCAGTCCAGCGCGGCCCGGATATCCGGCACCGCCGTCCACGGAGCCAGCTCCTCGTCCCTGCCCTGGCGCGCCCCGTGGCCGGGCAGGTCGATGGACAGCACCTGATGCCCCCTGGGGCAGGCCGCCAGAGCAAAGGCCTCCGCCTCCTCCTTGCGGCCCATCTGCCCATGGAGGAACAGATAGCCCCGCCCCGCGGGATCACCGTAAAGAATGGCGGGAATCCCGCCGATGGAAATCTGTTCTGCTCTCATGCTCTCCTTTCCGCACGCCGCTCCTGCGGCGGCTGTCTAGGCCGTCCCGGCCCGTCACGTCGCCTGGTGGGGGATGGTGATTTTCTCCACCCGGAGCCGCCCGCCCGAGACCTCCGCCATCATCATGGTGATCTCCTGATGGAACCGCCGGGGGCCGCAGGAGCCGGGGTTGAGCCAGAGAAGGCCGCCCTTTTCCTCCTGCACATACCGGTGGGAGTGGCCGAACACCACCACATCGACCCCCGGGAGCTCCGCCGGGATCTTCTTCCGGTTGTGAATCAGGAAAAAGGTCACGCCGCCCAGGGTGACGGTGAGCTCGTGGGGAATGTCCTCCGCCCACTCCTTGTCGTTGTTGCCCCGGACAACATACAGCGGGCCATATCCCCGCAGCTCGTCCACAATGCTCTGCTTGTTGATGTCGCCGCCGTGGAGAATGGCATCGGCGGATTTCAGATGCTCCGCAGCCTCCGGCCGCAGCAGGCCGTGGGTGTCGGAGAGAATGGCAAGCCTCATGTATGCGCCCCCCGTTCACAGAGCTCCCGGAGCCCACGATAGAACGCCCGGGCGTTCTCCAGATCCCGCGCGTCCGGGCGGCCCTTGGCGATGCCGCCCACCAGCCGGAAGGGGCCGAAGGTGTCGTAGCCCCGGCAGCCGAATTCGCCCAGCACCGGACAGCCGCGGGATCGGGCGATTTCCGCCACGGCCCGGCTGCCGGCGCCCCGCGTGCCACCGCAGGTATAGACGAAAAAGACCGGCTTCCCCTGGGGCAGGTACTGGCTGGCGAAGGCCGCCACGGCCGGATGAAAGGCAAAGCCGTAGATGCCGGAGGCAAATCCGATGCAGTCATACCCGTCCAGGCGGACGGCCTGGCGGGTGGTCACGTCGATGAGGTCGAGCCCGCCCTCATCGGCCATGGCCTCCAGCACCTTTCTGGTGTTCCCGTGGTGGCGGGAGCAATAGCAGACAGCGGCTTTCATGGCAGTCCTCCTCAGATAATGATGCCGTCGCAGTGGTCGATCTCGTGCTGGATGATCTGGGCCGTCCAGCCGGTGAAGGTCTTGATGCGTTCCTGAAACTGCTCGTTCTGCCAGCGGACCTTGATGGATCTCCACCGCCGGGCCCGGCGGGTGCCGATGAGGGAGAGGCAGCCCTCCTCCGCCTCATAGGGGCCGGATTTTTTGATGATCTCCGGGTTGAACATGACCATGCGGGCACCCTCGTTGTCAAAGGCGATGATGCGCTTGTTCACCCCGATCATGTTGGCCGCCATGCCCACGCAGCCCTCGCGGTGTTGCTCCAGCGTGTCCAGCAGATCCGCTGCCGTCTGCCCGTCCTCCGGCGCGGCAGGCTCCGCCCTACGGGCCAGGAACGCCTCATCTCTGCAAATCTCACGAATCATGGCTGACTCTCCTTTTGAGCTTGAATGGCCGGCGCAAGGGCCGCGCCGCAATGTATGGCCCGGCCCACTGTGGCGGCCCCCGGCGACCGCTCTGTTGCTGGAGGCATTATAACACAGGGGCGGAGAAAATGCCATGGTTCTGCGGCTTTCGATGACCGGTGGACACACCTGTGGCCCGGAGCCAGCGGACGGTCAGTCCATCCGCCTCCCTCCGCGTCTGGCTCTGAAAGCACCAAACCGGTATATGGCATGTCTCCTTTCTGATGCTGGGGAGGAAAGAAGACACCGCCTCGGAGTCCCTGCGGCATCGCATGCCGGGGGCGCTCAGGCCTCCGGCACAGGCGACAGGCGGGCCGTCCGCTTTGCGCGGTTGCGGTCATAGACTTTGCGGCTGGGCCGCACCCGTGTTACCGGCGAGAGGCCGTGCCAGACGCCCCGCTGTGCGGCATGGTATGCCCGCTGGGCCCGCTTGCTCTGCTTGTTCAGCGGTACAGGCTGTTTCATGGGTTTTCATCCTCCTGAAAATATAACAGTTTCCTTACATCTTCCCGGATGCTCTTGCCTTTTTCCCCGGCATCCGGTATCCTGAGAGTCCCGATCGGCAACACGGGAGAATGGAGGCGGTTTTCATGCGTCAAAAGAACTTCCCGGTGATTGACCCTGCGGCCACCGGAGCAAACATCGTCCGCCTGCGCAGGGCGCGGGGTCTGTCCGTCCGGGATCTCCAGGCCTTCTTCGGCTTTGAGGAGCCCCAGGCCATCTACAAGTGGCAGAAGGGGAAGAGCCTTCCCTCCGTTGACAATCTGTACGCGCTGGGTGCCCTGCTGGAGGTGCCTATGGAGGAGATCCTGGTCTCCGCGGGTTCAAAGTGGAATGAGCTGGTTTATGAGCAGCAGGCAGATGCCTGCTGCTCTCCGCATTTGGGGGTGGTTTGTCCAGCAGCCGTGGATACGGCAGGAGCTTACGGCTCCCGCAGGCCATTTTCCGCTCCGCGCCCCGGCTGTTCCCGGAGGGAATGCCGGGGCGGCGTTGCGTCAATTGCCCCAAAGGGCAGCGTTTATCATCCGCCCATCCTTCCCGGATGGGCCGGGGATGGAGATGTGAGTGTGGCAGGGAGGGGGGAGTGGAGCAGTGTCACAGCGCAGGGCGCCGCCGTGCGGGGCGCTGAGGAAGCCGGTGAGGGCCTTCTCCGGTGTCAGAGACCGGAACTCCTGTATAAGCGCGGAATCTGCGCAGTCGTCAAATGTGCAGCGCTATGGTTCGTCTGCACCTGAACCGGCCTGGGCGGAGCCGCGCCCCTGCCGCATCCGCGGCCGCTGGACCCGGGGGCGGAGGGCGGTCAGTCCGCCTCCCCGGTAAAGACGCCGAAGGCCTCCGCGAAGGTGTCGTTTACGTCGAAGGGGGCGGCGTAGTCCACCTGGGTGGTGACCAGGGCGGCATCCAGCGCGGAGGACACGGCGTCAGCCTTCCGGCTCAGCTCCGCGCACATCTTCCGGATCCGGTTCCGGTCAAAGTTGATGGTGGTGACCCGCTTCACGTCGCAGCGGTAGGACACCTGGTTGCCCTCATTGTTGAAGCAGTAGCCGGTGCCGCCGTTTGGAATTACCACCTCCGAGCTGCGCAGCCCCGCCATCCGGCGCAGCAGGCGGGCGGCATCCTGACGCCTGGCGTTCAGGCTCACCTCGCCGTCCAGCCCGGCCGGCAGATCCAGCCTAGACTTGGCCCGGCAGACGGCCGCGGTCAGCAGCTCCCGCTCCCGTAGCAGGTAGAGCAGGAATTCCGCCACGGAGGTGATCTGCCCGCTGTACTCGGTGCTGGGCACCACCTCGGTGGTCTCATCCTCGAACTGCTTCATGACCTTTTTCCGCAGATAGGTGTTCTGCACCCGGGTGATGTTGTCCTCATTGCCCAGGATGGACTGTGCCTCCTCCATCAGGGACTGCAGCTTGTTCTGGAACCGGAACGCCTCTTTCAGATTCATCTGATGCCCTCCTTATCTGTCTTGCTGCATAGATTATACGGCAGACAGGGGGCGCTGTCATTAAACTGCTGGTTGAAAACGGGGATGTCCCAATGCACTGCACCTCATTTGCTAAGCAGTAATCTCCATGCTGGAGAAGGTGTTTGAGGCGATGCCAGATGGAACAGGATTGATCCTTTACTCTGACCAGGACTGGTAGTATCAGCACAAGGAATACCAACGCATGCTCAGGAGAAAAGGAATTTGCCAGAGCATGAGCCGTAAGGGCAACTGCCTGGACAATGCCGTCATGGAGAATTTCTTTGGCTTACTCAAAAGTGAGCTGCTTTATCTGCAGAAGTTCACATCTATGGAACACTTCAAGCAGGAAGCGGCGGATTATTTGGATTACTACAATAACCGCATAATCAAGACAAAGCGAAAGGGCTTGCCGCCTGCTCTTCACAGACAACAAGCCCCTTCAGGTGCTTGAACATTTCCTTTAAAAAATATTGTCTAACTTTTCGGGGACACTTTACCAAACGGGGCGGCCGGCTTGTGCTGTAAATTACTCGGTGGTGTAGTTGTCGAAGTAGCCCTGGATATAGACAATGGGGGTGCCCTTGTCGCCGGAGCCGGAGGTGAGGTCGCACAGGGAGCCGATCAGATCGGTGAGGCGGCGGGGGGTGGTGCCCTGGGCGGCCATCTTGCCCACCAGGGAGCCGTCCTTCTTCTTGATCTCGCCCTTGATGGCGTCCCGCAGGGCCTCGCCGGACAGGTCGGCAAAGTCGTTGTCCGCCAGATACTTCAGCTTGAGCTCGTTGGGGGTGCCCTCCAGGCCGGCGGTGTAGGCGGGGGAGACCACCGGGTCGGCCAGCTCCCAGATCTTGCCCACGGGATCCTTGAAGGCGCCGTCGCCGTATACCATGACCTCCACGTGCCTGCCGGTCTCCTTCAGGATGCGGGCCTGCACGTCCTCCACCAGTTGCTGGCACTCCTCCCGGGGGAAGAGCTTCACCTTGTCCTCGGTGGACTTGTTGGAGCCCAGCAGGCCGTACTTGGTGTTGTAGCCGCTGCCGCCCACCGGGGCGTTGAGGATCTCGTCCAGGCAGAACACCTTCTCCGCGCCGGCGGCGAGCAGGCGCCGCTTGGTACGGGCGCGGGTGTGGATGTCGCAGGCCAGGACGGTCTTGGTGTAGGGCAGGATGGCCTGGGGGTCATTGGCGAAGATGACCTCCACCTCGGCGCCGCACTCCCGGATCAGGTTGGAGTAGTAGTCCACATAGTCCACGCCGGTGAAGGGGTGGGTGGTGTAGCCGAACAGCGCCCGGTACTGCTCCAGGGTGAGCACATCCTTGTAGGGATCCACCCCCTTCTCGTCCATCACGTCCACGTCGATGAGGTGGTTGCCCACCTCGTCGGAGGGGTAGGACAGCATGAGGACGATCTTTTTCGCCCCCTTGGCGATGCCCCGCAGGCAGATGGCGAAGCGGTTGCGGCTGAGGATGGGGAAGATGACGCCCACGGTCTCCCCGCCCAGCTTGGCGCGCACGTCGGCGGCGATGTCGTCCACCGAGGCGTAGTTGCCCTGGGCCCGGGCCACGATGGCCTCGGTCATGCAGATCACGTCCCGGTCGCGGACGGTGAGGGCGCCCTCCCTGGCGGCCTCCAGGACAGAATTGGTGACGATCTCCACCAGATCGTCGCCGCTGCGGATGATGGGAGCACGGATTCCCATGGATACGGTGCCGACCATGCGGCTCATGTGACAACACTCCTATTATGATTCAGATGGGCGCGGCGTGCCCGCCGCGCGGTGCGGCCGCAGTGCGGCCGATTTGGCGGACAATATTATACTATAAAACCGCCGGATTGTACACAAAAACTTCCGATTTTCTCACCGGCCCGCCCTGGCCACCCACGCCCGGGCGCACTCCAGGAACCGGGTGGTGAGGGGGGAGGGGGGCCGTCCGCTGCGCACCGCCAGGACGATGTCCCGGTAGCGGGGCCGCTCCAGGGGGATGGCGGCGAAGCGGCGGCCGGTGTTGCGCAGCACCAGCTCCGGCCGGATGCTTACACCCAGGCCCTGCTCCACCATGGCCAGGGTGGCGAAATCGTCGTTGACCGTATAGTGCAGGTTGGGGCGGATGCCCTCCTCCTGAAAGATCAGCCGGATCTCCAGATCCCGCTCCTCCGGCGTGTCGATATAGGGATCCTCCGCCAGCCGGGACATGGGGTAAAACGGGGCGCCGGCCAGGGGGTGATCCGGCGGCAGCACCGCCATGAGCTGATCCCGGCACAGGGGATAGGTGTCCAGCCCCGGCCCCACGGGCAGGCCCAGAAAGCCGCAGTCCGCCTGCCCCCGGCGGAGGAGATCCTCCACCTCGGCGAACTCCCACTTGCTCAGCAGCTCAAAGCGGATGCCGGGATAGAGGGTGAGAAACTCCTTCATGATGGCGGGCAGCCAGTGGATGGACACGCTGGCGAAGGTGCCCACCCGCAGGGTGCCCCGGGCCAGGCCGTGGAGCTCCGCCACCTGCTCCTCCAGTTCCTTCTCCGCGTTGCACACCGCCCGCATATAGGGCAGCATGACCTCCCCGTGGGAGGTGGGCTCCACCCCCGTGCGGCCCCGGGTGAGCAGCTCCAGCCCCCACTCCCGCTCCAGCTCGGCCACTACCCGGCTCACCGCCGACTGGGTGTAGCCCAGGGCCTCCGCCGCCCGGGTGATGCTGCCCAGCTCCACCGTTTTCAGGAACACCAGGTACTTGCTCTGATTCACAGGTATCATTCCTTTTTCTCATAATCAACATGAAAAAGATTCGCTTGTGTCATGAGTAAATCCATTGTATACTAAAGCCGTAAGGAAGGCAAGAGGCTTTGACAGAAAGGAGCGTCACCATGAAAGAGAACAAGAAGAACCTGCACACCGGCGGCTATGCGCTGATGCATGCCAACCCCCTGTCCGTCAATACCATGCGGGAATACTGGAAGGGCAGTCCCTGGCGGGCGCTCCGCAGCCTGAGCCGGGGCTGATACAAACGCTTTTTTCCAACGATTGGGGAGATAAAGGGAGGGGCGCTCCGCCTTGTGCGGAGCGCCCCTCCCGATTTTTTTCCTGAAACGCCTCCGGATTATTTCCGGTAGCAGATCTCGTGGCGCTTGGGGCCGGTGGAGACGATGGTGATGGGGGCCTCGATGTGCTTCTCGATGAAGTCCACGTAGTCCCGGGCCGCCTGGGGCAGCTTGTCGTACTCGGTGATGCCCCGGATGTCGCACTTCCAGCCGGGCAGGGTCTCGTACACCGGCTTGGCCTGATCCAGCAGGGCGGGCACGGGGAAGTCGGTGGTGACCTTACCGCCGATGTCGTAGCCGGTGCACACCTTGATCTCGTCCAGGTAGCCCAGACAGTCGATGGCGGTGAGGGCCACCTGGGTGGTGCCCTGCACCATGCAGCCGTACTTGGTGGCAACCGCGTCGAACCAGCCCACACGGCGGGGCCGGCCGGTGGTGGCGCCGTACTCGCCGGCGTCGCCGCCCCGCTTCCGCAGTTCCTCGGCCTCGTCGCCGAAGAGTTCACTGACAAAGGCCCCGGCCCCCACGGCGGAGGAGTAGGCCTTGGTGACGGTGACGATGTCCTGGATGGCGGTGGGGGGCACCGCGCCGCCCACGGTGCCGAAGCCGGCCAGGGTGTGGGAGGAGGTGGTCATGGGGCAGATGCCCAGGTTGGGATCCTTCATGGAGCCCAGCTGGCCCTCCAGCAGCACCTGTTTGCCGTCCTTCAGGGCCTGGTGCACGAAGGTGACCGCGTCGCCCACGTAGGGCTCCAGGGCCGCCCGGTAGCCCATCAGCTCGTCAAACAGGGCCTTGGGATCCAGCAGGGGCTTGTGATACAGGTGCTCCATGAGCACGTTTTTCAGGGTGCAGATGTGCTCCAGCTGGCCCTTTAGCCGCTCCTCGTTCCACAGATCTGCCACCTGGATGCCGATCTTGGCGTACTTGTCGGAGTAGAAGGGGGCGATGCCGGAGTGGGTGGAGCCGAAGGCCGCGCCGGCCAGCCGCTCCTCCTCATAGGTGTCCAGCAGCACGTGGTAGCTCATGAGCAGCTGGGTGCGCTGATCCACGATCACGCGGGGGGCGGGCACGCCGCCGTCGGCCAGGTGCCTGAGCTCGGCCAGGAACTTCTTCACGTCCAGGGCCACGCCGTTGCCGATGACGTTGGTGACGTGGGGGTAGAAGACCCCGGAGGGCAGTTGGTGGAGCGCAAACTTGCCGTAGTCACAGATGATGGTGTGCCCGGCGTTGGCCCCGCCCTGAAAGCGGACGACCACATCGGACGCCTCGGCCAGGAGATCGGTGATCTTCCCCTTGCCCTCGTCGCCCCAGTTTGCGCCAACGATTGCTTTGACCATAATTCGTTCCTCCTGCCGCGGGGATTCGCGCATTGGCCTTTTCCCGCGCGCAACGCCCGTGGGAATCCTATCCCCATGGCGGTTTTTATTATAATACGTACTGGACAAAGCCGCAAGCCTTGACAGTCAGGATTTTCAAGGCCAAATGGCTTTGTCCAGGTGCAAGGTTTCTGCGCGAAACCGCGCAGAAACCTTGCACCATCCCTTGATGTGGTGCGCCACATCAAGGGATATCCGTATTGTAACAATGACTGAATTTCATCAAGACGGCTCAAAAAGCCGTCTTGATGAAATTGCGCGGCAGCGCGCCGCGCGAATCAACCGCATTGCGGTTGATTCAGCAGACATTATTATAGCGCGTTTTTTGTGGCGGTGACAAGAAAAAATCTGTAAAAAAATTGCTAGGGCTTGTTTGAAAATTGGCGATGTGTCCAGCGGCGAGGGATTTTGGGCCGCTGGCAAGCAATTTTTTCGCAGGAATCCTGACGGATTTCAAGGAAAAATTGCGCTGTCCAGGGGGCAAAAGGTCCGCCGATTGGGCATGTTGACATTTTTCAAACAAGCCCTAAAATTGGGCGGGAACCGGCGCTTCCTCTTGCGCGGGGAGGCGGAGCGGAAAGGTGGGGATGCCCTCCACATAGGGCCCCAGGGCGTACAGGGGAAAGAACACCGACGGCCCCTCTTCCGTGAGGAAAAACCGCTCCGGATCGAAGCTGCTGGCCAGGCGGCGCTCCCAGTCCGGCCAAAAGCGGGACTCCCCGGATGCCTGCCGGGCCCGCAGCTGCCGGGCGGCCTCCTCCAGCACCCAGCGCCTCCACCGAAACCCCGACGGGAACAGCTCGGCCAGGGTGAGGGGCATCCCCCGGGGCAGGGCCCAGGCGTCCCCCCGGCGCAGGGTGACGGCGTGGGGGTCGTCCAGCCGCTCGGCGGCCTCCCAGTACAGGCTGAGCCGCTCCGGGGTGTCCAGGGTGACCGAGGCGGACAGGCTGGCCTCCCAGGGGCGGAAGGGGCGGGACGCCGCCCGGGCCGCCCGGAGGGCGGCGCAGGCCCGGGGGTATAGGCTCTTTTCCCACCGGGCGGCCCACACCGCCTCCACGCGGCGGTAGCAGCGCTCCACCCGCGCCGGGACGGAGGGCAGCGCCAGGGCCCGGACGGTATAGACGAGCACCGGCTCTCCCTCCCAGGCGAGGGTTTTCTCCCGCTCCCGCCAGAGGTGGGCGGCGGGGGCGGGCTTGCAGAGCGGACAGGACATGGCGGACGCCTCCTTTTTCAGAAACTTGCGCCCCATTCTATGCCTGCCGGCAAAATTGGTGAAAAAAGAGTTTACTTCCACACTTCACTTTGGTAAAATAGGGATGGTTTCCGCAGAACGTGCATCGTTGCTTGAGGAGGTCATTTTTGTATTATGACGGCAAAACACGACAAGCAGGTCCATGGGGAGCTGCTCTACGAGGCGATTCTATCCCTGAAGGACCTGGATGAGTGCAAGAAGTTTTTCTCCGACCTGTGTACCGTGGGGGAGCTGCGGGCCATGGAGCAGCGGTTTGAGGTGGCCATGCTCCTGTCGGAGGGCATGATCTACAACGACATCCTGGAGCGCACCGGCGCCTCCAGCGCCACCATCAGCCGGGTAAACCGCTCCCTCCAGTACGGGGCGGACGGGTATCAGGCGGTGCTCCCCCGGATCAAGGAGAAGCTGGGCGAAGATGGCGTATGAGTTTCTGGCCGGGTGCTACGACGAGTTCACCGTCGACGTGCCCTACCGCCGCTGGGCGGACTATCTGGAGAAGCACTTCGCCCGCAGCGCTCTGCCCATCCATACCGT
Organism: Flavonifractor sp.; assembly: GCF_019422385.1. Classification (NCBI taxonomy): domain Bacteria; kingdom Bacillati; phylum Bacillota; class Clostridia; order Eubacteriales; family Oscillospiraceae; genus Flavonifractor; species Flavonifractor sp. The sequence continues at coordinate 2,030 of NZ_JAHZDL010000006.1, read as the reverse complement.
GCTGGATCTGGCCTGCGGCACCGGCAGCCTGACGAAGGAGCTGGCGGAGCGGGGCTACGAGATGATCGGTGTGGACCGTTCGGAGGAGATGCTGGCCCAGGCGGTGGAAAAGTGCCGGGGGGCGGGGGAGATTGCGCCTATGTTTCTCCACCAGAGCATGGAGAGGCTGGATCTCTACGGCACCATCGACGCCTGCGTCTGCTGCCTGGACAGTGTCAACTACGTCACCCGGCCCAAGGCCCTGGAGCGGGCCTTTCAGCGGGTCCACACCTTCCTCATGCCCGGCGGCCTCTTTCTCTTTGACATCAACACCCCGGAGAAGCTGCGGGGCCTGGACGGGCAGGTGTTCCTGGACGAGAGCGAGGACGCCTACTGCGTGTGGCGGGCGGAGTTCTCCCCCCGGCGGCGCATCTGCACCTATGGTATGGACGTATTCCGGCTGGAGCCCACCGGGCTGTGGAGCCGGGGCGAGGAGCTCCACGAGGAGTACGCCTACGAGCCTGCGGAGCTGGAGGAGCTGCTGCGGCAGGCGGGCTTCTCCCACATCAGACAATACGGCGAGCTGAAATTCCGCGCCCCCAAACCGGGGGAGGGGCGGATTTTCTTTGCCGCACGAAAGGAATTTTGACAAGCATGGCAGATCAGATCATTCGCGTACTGGCCAAAAACGCGCCTGTGAAGGCGTCGGTTATCACTGCAAGGGACATGGTGGAGCGCGCCCGGCAGATCCACAGGACGCTGCCCGTGGCCACGGCGGCCCTGGGGCGCACCCTGATGGCGGCCTCCATGATGGGCAACCAGCTCAAGGAGGACAACGGCTCCGTGACCCTGCGCATCAAGGGGGACGGCCCCCTGGGCGGCATTACTGCCGTGGCCGACAGCGCCGGCAACGCCCGGGGCTATGTGGTCAATCCGGCGGTGGATCTCCCCCTGAAGGGGCCCGCCAAGCTGGACGTGGGCTCCGCCGTGGGCCGGGACGGCTCCCTCACCGTGATCAAGGACTTGAACCTGAAGGAGCCCTATGTGGGCACCGTACCCCTGGTGTCCGGCGAGATCGCCGAGGACATCACCTCCTACTTCGCCGAGAGCGAGCAGATCCCCACCGCCTGCGCCCTGGGGGTGCTGGTGGATGTGGATCAGAGCGTGCTGTGCGCCGGCGGCTACCTGATCCAGCTGCTGCCCGGCGCGGACGACGCCGCCATCTCCGCCATCGAACGGGGGATTGCCCGGGTGGGCCCGGTAACCGAGGCCCTGCGGGGCGGCCTGGACGCCCGAGGCCTGGTGGAGCAGGTGCTCTCCGAGTTCGAGCTGGAGGAGCTCTCCGCTGAGCCGGTGGAGTACCGCTGCTACTGCAGCCGGGACCGGGTGACCCGGGCTCTCATCAGCATGGGCCGGGAGGAGCTGGAGGCCCTGCTGCGGGAGCAGGGAAAGGCGGAGCTCACCTGCCAGTTCTGCGACAAGGTCTACCACTATACCAAAGAGGAGCTGGAGGCCCTGCTGGCCTCGCTGTAAGAGGGACGGCAGAAAAAAGAAAAAAATTTGCGTGAAATGGTTGACAACGGTGGGTCGATTTAGTATAATAACCTTCGCCGCGTGACCGAGTGATAAAAATCGGACATGCGGCGAGGACAGGGGAGCATAGCTCAGCTGGGAGAGCGCATGCCTTACAAGCATGATGTCACAGGTTCGAGCCCTGTTGTTCCCACCACTCCCTCTGGGAGCTCCCGTACCCCTACCGTCTGGCGCGGTAGTTCAGTTGGTTAGAACGCCGGCCTGTCACGCCGGAGGTCGAGGGTTCAAGTCCCTTCCGCGTCGCCATTTGCCTCTGTAGCTCAGTTGGTAGAGCAGGGGACTGAAAATCCCCGTGTCGCTGGTTCGATTCCGGCCGGAGGCACCACTCTCCGGTGGATACCGCAGGGTATCCACCGGGGGATCTTCTAAATGCATGGAGAGCCGCATAGAATGGTTCCAGGCATGCAGGTGTAGCTCATCTGGTAGAGCGCCACCTTGCCAAGGTGGAGGTAGCGAGT
>NZ_JAHZDL010000059.1:0-15877 GCF_019422385.1 Flavonifractor sp. | reverse complement strand
GAGCGCCACCTTGCCAAGGTGGAGGTAGCGAGTTCGAGCCTCGTCACCTGCTCCATACAAATGATAACAGGAGCAAGCGCCTTGCTCCTGTTATCCATAGGGCGACATAGCCAAGTGGTAAGGCAGAGCTCTGCAAAAGCTCCACCCCCAGTTCGAGTCTGGGTGTCGCCTCCAAAAAGGAAGGCATGACCTCTGGTCATGCCTTCCTTTTTTGTGTGTGCCATCGGCTTCTATTGGCCCATCCGGCGAAGAGTGCTTTCGTACGTGCAGAGAGTGTCAAAGGCGGGTCGGCACGGCAAGGAGGCACCGGCCCGCCGCAGAGGGGGTATTGATTTTCAGGCAGCCGGGACTGGTAATTTGACCGCTGGCATGGTATGATGAAGGCGGTATATTCCACCACAGTCAGGAGGCCCAGCCCTTGAACTATCAAATCCTATTCTGCGATCTGGACGGAACGCTCCTCCGGTCGGACAAGGCTCTCGCTCCCGCCACCCGGGCGGCTCTGGAACGGGCAGTCCGGCAGGGGGTGGAGTTTGTCCCCGCCACCGGGCGGTTTTTCAGCGGCATGCCCGCCGTGGTGCGGGAGCTGCCCTTTCTCCGCTATGCCGTGCTGATGAACGGCGCGCTGGTGTATGACCGGCTGGAGGACAGGGCCCTCCGCCGGGCGGAGCTGGCGCCGGAGACCGCTGTGCGCGTCATGGAACGGCTGCAGGACTTCCGCGGCACCCTGGACTGCTACATGGAGGACAGCCAGGGCTGGATGGAGGCCAGGTATCTGCAAGAGCTGGAGCACTGGATCCTGGATCCCCCCGCCCGGGAGATCGTCCGCGCCTCCCGCAGGCCCATGGAGGATCTGCCCGGCTACATCCGCCGCCGGGGAAGGCCGGTGCAGAAGATCCAGAGCTACTTCCGGGATCCGGCGGTTCAGCGGGAGGTGCTGGATACCCTGCCGGCGGAGTTCCCGGAGATCACCGTGGCCTGCTCCCTGCCCGGCAACGTGGAGATCACCCACCGGGATGCCACCAAGGGGGCGGCCCTGGAGTTCCTGTGCGGGCATCTGGGCATCCCCGCCGCGCAGGCCGTGGCCTTCGGGGACGAGCGCAACGACTGCTCCATGCTGCGCGCGGCGGGGCTGGGGGTGGCCATGGGTAACGCCGCCCCGGAGGCCAGGGCCGCCGCCGATGTGGTGACTGCCTCCAACGACGAGGACGGGGTGGCGCAGATGCTTCTCCGGCTGCTGGAGGGGGAGGCGCTGTGAGCGAGCCCTGGTATCTCCGCCAGCTGGACAAGGAGGGCCAGGCCGCCTACCACGCCATGAAAACCGGCCTGGCGGAGCTGCGCCCCGCCTTCCCCGTCCCCCGGCTGGAGGGAAAGGCCCTGGGGGACGTGCTGGCCCGGCTGCGGCTGGACTGTCCGGAGCTCTTCTACGTCACCGGCTTCTCCTGCCGGGTGCACCCGGCGGCCGCCACGGTGGAGTTTCTCCCCCAGTACCTCTTTGACAAGGGGAAGATCCGGGACCACCAGAGGGCCCTGGCCGCCCGCATGGACCGGCTGTGCCGCCCGGTTCTGGACAAGGGTGAGGCGGAAAGGGAACAGTATGTCCACGACTTCATCTGCCGGAACGTCCGCTATGACAAGCTGAAAAAGCCCTACTCCCACGAGATCCTGGGCCCGCTGGGCCAGGGGGTGGGGGTGTGCGAGGGCATCGCCAAGTCGGTGAAGGCCCTGTGCGACCGGCTGGGCCTGTGGTGCATCGTGGCCCTGGCGGAGAACAACCCGGAGAAGGGGATCAAGTACCGCCACGCCTGGAATGTGGTGCGGCTGGGCGGTCAGTACTACCACCTGGACGCCACCTTCGACAATTCTCTGGGCGGGGACGGGCTGGTGCGCTATGACTACTTCAATCTGGACGACAGGCGGCTCTTCCGGGATCACGAGGCCCTGGTCTACCCTGTGCCGCCCTGTGCCGACGGGAACCGCTTTTATTATAAGGAGGCGGGGCGGTCCTTCACCAAGGTGGAGGACGCGGCCAGGCGGGCCGCCCAGGCCATCCGGAAGAAGCAGCCCCTGGTGTTCCACTGGCGGGGCGGCCCCCTGACCCGGGAGGTGCTGGGGGAGCTGGCCGCCGCCCTGGAGGAAGCCGCCGGGGCGAAGGGGCGGCACGCCGCCATCCGTCTGAACTGGCCCCAGGCGGTGCTGGAGGTCCGCTTTCCGGAGGCCCCGCCGGCGGATACCTGCGTGGCCCAGGAGGCCAACGAGGGGGAGGCATTGGAGTGAAGCTGGAGGAATATCTGCCCTTCTGGGATAAGCTGGCCGGGGCGCAGCAGAGGCGCCTGACCGGCAGCGCCGCCCTTCGGCACTTCGACCGGGGGGCCATGGTCTATGGCGGCGGGGCGGAGTGCGCCGGACTGATCCTGCCGGTGGAGGGCCAGCTGCGGGCCTACATGCTCACCGACGAGGGGCGGGAGCTCACCCTCTACCGCCTCTTTCCCCGGGATATGTGCCTGTTCTCCGCCTCCTGCGTGCTGCGGGGGATCCAATTCGACGTGCTGGTGGAGGCGGAGCGGGACACGGTTGCCCTCTTTCTCCCGGCCCAGGTGTACCAGGGCCTGATGGAGGAGAGCGCGGCGGTGGCCAACTTCACCAACGAGCTCATGGCCGACCGGTTCTCCGAGGTCATGCGGCGGATGGATCAGCTGCTGAGCAAGAAGCTGGACGTGCGCCTGGCCGCCCTGCTGGTGGAGGAGAGCCGCCTGGCGGAGTCCTCCACCCTCCGCCTCACCCACGACCGGCTGGCCCGGCACCTGGGCTCCGCCCGGGAGGTGGTCACCCGCCTGCTCAAGGACTTCCAGGCCGACGGGCTGGTGAGGCTGAGCCGGGGCGGGATAGAGCTGCTGGATCTCCCCCGGCTGGAGACCCTGGCGGCGGAGCTAGGGCTTGTTTGAAAATTGGCGATGTGTCCAGCGGCGAGGGATTTTGGGCCGCTGGCAAGCAATTTTTTCGCAGGAATCCTGACGGATTTCAAGGAAAAATTGCGCCGTCCAGGGGGCAAAAGGCCCGCCGATTGGGCATGTTGACATGTTTCAAACAAGCCCTAGGGTGATTTTGTCACAGAAATCCGGTCCCCTGTGTGGTATCCTCTGTGCATACAAGAAAACCTGCATGGGAAAGGAGCCTGTATCATGGGACTGTTTGATTGGTTCGCCCGCCGGCCCGGACTGGCCGAGGGCCTGGAGACCTGGAAGAGCACGCCGGGGGCAGTCCTGCTGGACGTGCGCACGCCGGAGGAGTACCGGGCTGGGCACATCCCCGGCGCCCAAAACCTGCCCCTGGACCGGCTGAGCGCCGCCTCGGCGCCCGCCGGAGCCCCCCTGTTCGTCTACTGTCACAGCGGCGCCCGCAGCGCCCAGGCCCGGAGAATCCTGGAGCGGGCGGGCCGCACCGTCACCGATCTGGGCGGCCTGATGGGCTACCGCGGGCCGCTGGAAGCATAAGGAGGAAACGGATATGAAGGTTGTCATCATCGGCGGCGTAGCCGGCGGGGCCACCGCTGCGGCCCGCCTGCGCCGCCTGGACGAGGGGGCGGAGATCGTCATCCTGGAGCGCACCGGCTACGTGTCCTACGCCAACTGCGGCCTGCCCTACTTCGTGGGCGGGGTGATCACCGACCGGGATGATCTGACCCTCCAGACCCCCGAGGGCTTCCGCCGCCGGTTCGGCATCGACGTGCGGGTGGGCCATGAGGCCCTGGAGCTCCACCCGGCGGAGCACACGGTGGAGGTGCGCAATCTGGCCGACGGCAGCACCTACACCGAGACCTACGACAAGCTGATCCTCTCCCTCGGCGCCCGGCCCGTCAAGCCCGGCCTGCCCGGGGAGGACGACCCCCGGGTGTTCACCCTGCGCACCGTGGAGGACACCTTCCGCATCCGGGACTATCTGGATACCCACCCGGTCCGCCGGGCCGTGGTGGTGGGCGGCGGTTTCATCGGCCTGGAGGCGGCGGAGAACCTGCTCCACGCCGGGGTGGCCACCACCCTGCTCCAGAAGGGGGACCAGGTGCTGCCCCCTCTGGACCCCGACATGGCGGCGGAGGTGCACGCCTACCTCCGGGGCTGCGGGGTGGATCTCCGCCTGGGCGCCCACGTCACCGGCTTTGTGCCGGAGGGGGACGGCCTGTCCGTTACCCTGGAGGGCGGGGAGCGTGTCCCCGCCGACCTGGTGCTGCTGGGCATCGGGGTGATGCCCGAGTCGGAGCTGGCCCGGAGCGCCGGGCTGACCCTGGGCGTCAAGGGTGCCATCGCGGTGGATGAGCATATGCACACCAGCTGCCCCGACATCTACGCCGTGGGCGACGCGGTGGAGGTGCGCCACTTTGTGTCCGGGGCGAAAAGCCACATCGCCCTGGCCGGCCCGGCCAACAAGCAGGGCCGCATCGCCGCCGACCACATCTGCGGCATCCCCAGCACCTTTACCGGCTCCCAGGGCACGTCGGTGATCAAGCTCTTTGACATGACCGCGGCCTCCACCGGCCTGAATGAAAAGACGGCCCGCGCCGCCGGGGTGGACTACGGCAAGGCCATCACCTACTCCGCCTCCCACGCCACCTACTACCCCGGCGCCCACAACATGACCGTCAAGACCCTCTACGACCCCGCCACCGGCCGCATCCTGGGGGCTCAGATCGTGGGCTTCGACGGGGTGGACAAGCGGATGGACGTGCTGGCCACCGCCATCCGGGCGGGTCTCACCGCCGCCGACCTCACCGAGCTGGATCTGGCCTACGCGCCCCCCTACGGCTCCGCCAAGGATCCGGTGAACATGGCGGGCTATGTGATCGAGAACCTCCGCGCCGGCCGGGTGGAGCAACACCACTGGGACGAGGTGGCCGGCCTGCCCGCCGACGGGTCGGTGGTGCTCCTGGACGTACGCACCCCCGGCGAGGTGAAAAAGCAGGGCCTGCTCCGCCCCGACGCGGTACACATCCCCCTGGACGAGCTGCGGGGCCGGCTGGGGGAGCTGGATCCGTCCAAGAAGATCTATGTCAACTGCTTCAGCGGCCTGCGCAGCTACCTGGCCTGCCGCATCCTGAGCCAGCACGGCTACCGCTGCTCCAACCTGGCCGGGGGCTGGCGGTTCTGGTCCTACAACGCCACCGACCGCGCCCACGACGCCGCGCCCACCCACCTGTGCGGCATCCCCACCGGCCAGGGGAAGTGACCGACCCCTTCTGACACAGAAAGCGCCCCGCAGGGTGTTTCGGAGCGCAACCGCCGCAAAGCAGCGGCACTTGGCGCGGAGATGAACCGTCAGGGTTTCCTTTCGTGTTGGATCAAACAACTTTTTGAAACTTTTTTGAAGCTTTAAAAAGTTCAGCAGCCTGCGCCGTCCATGGGCGGCGCGGACTGGAGCCTGTCGAAAAAGTCCAGCGGGAGCTGGGCTTTTTCATATATATGAGATAAAATAAGGAGGAGGGAGTGAAAAGAGATGCTGGAACGAGGGAAAAGGATGGGGATGTGATAGAGATTGTAGGGATAGACAAACTGGTGCCAGCGGATCACTTGCTGCGGAAGATAGAGGCGGCGGTAGATTTCAACCGGCTGTATGAAATGGGGAGCCGCTGTATTGTGAGGATAATGGCAGGCCGAGCGTAGCCCCTGTAGCGCAGGCTTGGCTTGCCGCCATGGTCATCTCCTCCTTCCACTCTTGAATGACAAATTGGGCGGCACAGCGGCCGTCCAATTTCAGTCAAATTCAGTCCTCAAAGTCCGGTATGAGTTCCAGTTGCTCATACTCCGCGTCGCTGATGCCCCGCAGCTTCTCCAAGACGCTGTCCGTCAGTTCCATCGGCTCTGCCTCGTCTGGGGTATCCCCGCATCTCCTCCAGGTTGGCGATCAGGCCTTCCCTGATGCCGGAGTCGCAGATGCTCATAAGCTCCTGTTCCTCATAGGTGCAGAGCTTCTTTTCTTAGAGGGCTTGCAGGCAGTCCGCTCCCCGGAGAGGGTGAGGCCGCCGCAGTCCAGTTCCACCGTGTAGAAGGGCTCCGGCTAGAAGGCGGCGATCTCCGTCTCCCGCTTGTCCTTGGCGATGGCAAGCCGTCAGTTCTCTTGCAGGATGGGCAAGTCCTCCAGCCGCCACTTGGCGTAGTCCGGGCCATAGGTAGCGGCGTCTGCCGGCTCCGCCAGGTGCCACTCTCCAGGTATCCGCCCATCCGCTGATTTGCTCCCAGGATGGAGACCAGATTTTGGGCCACCAAGGGTTTCTCGGTGATCACAAGGCGCATGGGTTTCACTTCCTTTTTCAAATCTCTGTTTATGTTATTCTTATTCTTGTATATAATGGAATTGCAAAGAGATGCTGAAATGGTTCATTCAATCTCAGATGTGCAGTCCATTTTGCCCCCCATTTTTGACTGCCATGGCATAGCCAAAACAGCCCTTTTATCGCCCTCAACAAACCACTTTGTCCCCGTAAAATATTTCTGTATATACTTGAGTGCTGTATGGCAGCTTTTGTTCATGCGGAAACCGTGGGAGTGGTCGCTGAAGATTGGCTCATAGATACTCTCCAGAATGAGCCGCACCACCTCCTGTAGCCAATAACACCGGCCAGGAATATTGGATGATGATCGCCAGGTTCAGATCAACCCAGCAGAGCAGAGGCCGTACGTATACGCACCCATGGAGAGCTCTTCCACAACGCCGCAGAAATATTTGTAAAATTAAAAAATTCATCATTCACACTTTTAGAAAATGCAAACACAGTATTCTGTGCAGAGCAAACACAAACAACATTAAATATATCCGATGTAGTTGTTGGGGTACAATACATACTGTCTAGCAATTCTTTCTGACATTGAAACATATTTATCTCCTTTCCATCCCCGGCTTTCGCCGGGGATTTGTTATTGATTGAGTTACTTTACGAATTGAAGAAGATTCTGAAAGAGCACTTCCATTTAGTATCCTTTTGTGCTATAATACATATACTTTGCGGTCTTACTATAGACGGGTTCACAGTCTGCTGATAAATGGCATTGTAAGAACACAACACAAATAATACATTCAGTGGATGATAGACGACACAGCCATTCCCCTGAAGGTGAGATCTTGGAAGCCATTGGGGCAGTAACTTGCGGTGGAAATTCCCCGGTTGAAAAACTTCCGAAAAATCAGGCTTGACCACAGCGCTGCCCACAGGCACGAAAGACTTGCTTTTTCTTTCTCAGCATGGTATCATGCAGAAAAACTGAATATCCGGGTGTAGCGCAGTTGGTAGCGCACGTGATTTGGGAGCGTGAGGCCGGAGTTCGAGCCACACTTCTCCAAAATCCCGGAAAGCTCTGGGACGCTAAGGCCGACGGAGTTTTACCCCTCGCCGGGAACTGGTCAAAAACCGGCGCTGACCCCATATTTGACCACAGTTGGAAAATTTCATAACCGGGTGTAGCGCAGTTGGTAGCGCGCTTGCTTTGGGAGCAAGATGCCGGGAGTTCGAGTCTCCCCACTCGGACCAAAAACCGCCTCAAAACATCGGTTTTGAGGCGGTTTTTATAACTTTTCAGGCAATAATTTATCTGGCGTTTTATATAAATAGAGTCTCAAATGTGGGCAAAGCACTTCTGCTGATTTGTTTTGCATTTTCTCCGTAAAGGAATTTTTGGGCCATCAATCACCATTATTTATTCAAAAAAGAGGCAAAGGAAAACTGCACACTTTTTGAAATATGGGGTCATGACCACCTATTCACGATCAGTTCACGCGCCCGTAGTCTTATCTTTGTTTCTTGCGTCGCAAAATCTGATGGGCCAGTCTGCGCCTCCCAGCCTTGTTCCTCTCAGCGGAGCCGTGTATAATGGCAGTGGAAAACAGTGAAATAAACGAGTAAGGAGCAGTGCCATGCGCATTCTCATGCTGGGCAACAGTTTTATCTTCACCAATAATATGCCCCAGATGCTGGCCAACCTGACCGGAGCGGAGGTGGTCCACCACACCCGGGGCGGGGCGCGGCTGTCGGAACAGCTGAACCCCAACACCAGGCTGGGCAGTCAGACCCAGGCGGCGCTCCAAAACGAGAAGTGGGACTATGTGGTGCTCCAAGAGATGAGCCACGGCCCCATCACCGCCCCCAAGAGTTTCTTCTCCAGCGTGGAGGGGCTCTGCCGGCAGATCCGGGCAAACGGAGCGGTCCCCATTTTGTTCGCTACATGGGCCTATCAAAGGGGCGGGGCCAAGCTGACGGACAAGGGCTGGGACTACGACGAGATGGCCCAAAAGCTGTCCGAGGCCTACCACAAAGCGGCACTGGAAAATAACGCCCTGATCGCCGATGTGGGCCGACGGTTTTACGAGTGGTCCGATCCCCAGGACCTCTATGCTGCCGATGGCGTTCATCCCAGTGAGCTGGGCTCTCATATTGCGGCGGAGACCATTGCGGCAGTGATCCAGCAGCACGAAAAGGAGGCGCAGTAATATGCCAAACACCACAAAGCAGGCTCTGGAGGAATCCCTGAAGCATATGCTGCTGAAAAAGCCCCTGGACAAGATTACCATCCGGGACATCACCGAGGACTGCGGCATCAGCCGCATGGCCTTCTACTACCACTTCCAGGACATCTACGACCTGGTGGAGTGGGCCTGCATCGAGGACGCGTCCAAGGCCCTCCAGGGGAAGAAGACCTACGAGACCTGGCAGGAGGGGCTTTTGCAGATCTTTGAGGCGGTGCTGGAAAACAAGCCCTTCATCCTCAACGCCTACCGCTGTATCAGCCGGGAGCAGATGGAGCGGTTCCTCTACCAGCTGACCTATGGCCTGATCCGGGGCGTGGTGGAAGAGCAGAGCCGGGGGACGGCCATCTCTGAGGAGGATAAGTCCTTTATTGCGGAATTTTACAAGTACAGTTTTGTAGGGGTTATGCTGGACTGGATTCGCCAAGGAATGACCGACGATCCCCAGGTGTTGACGGGAAAGATCAGCGCCGCCATGCGGGGCAGTATCGCCAACGCCATTCGAAATTTTTCGGAAACAGAATAAGAGCCGCTTTACAATCCGGGCCCGATGATCAAAAACTGATCATCGGGCCCGGATTGTAAATGGAAGAAATGTTTCGCGGGGAGTAAAATTAAGCCATCAAATGAATCCAGCCCGCGGAAGCGGCAGGATCGGAAAGGCGGTATCTGATATGGATAAGAAATTGGGAGCGCTGACCGCAGCGGCGGCTGTGGCCGGAGCGGGCGCTGCGGTGGCCCTGGCAAAGAAGGCGTCCGGCGGCAGAAAGACGGCAGAGGATGCCGGGACTGAAACCTGCGCCCCGGCATCCTACCGGAATACAGAGCTGGGAAAACACGAGAAAAACCGCAAGGGCATCTATTACACCAACGGCAACTATGAGGCATTCGCCCGGCCGGAGAAGCCGGAGGGGGTGGAGAACAAGAGCGCCTACATTGTGGGCAGCGGCCTGGCGGCTCTGGCGGCGGCCTGCTTCCTGGTGCGGGACGGGCAGATGCCAGGGGACCGCATCCACATCCTAGAGGCCATGGACGTGGCCGGCGGGGCCTGCGACGGCATTTTCGACCCCAGCCGGGGCTATGTGATGCGGGGTGGCCGGGAGATGGAGGACCACTTCGAGTGTCTGTGGGACCTGTTCCGCTCCATCCCCTCCCTGGAGAAGCCGGGGGCCTCGGTGCTGGACGAGTTTTACTGGCTCAACAAGCACGACCCCAACTACTCCCTGTGCCGGGCCACGGTGGACCGGGGCCGGGACGCCCGCACCGAAGGGAAATTCAACCTGAGCCAGAAGGGCTGCATGGAGATCATGAAGCTCTTTATGACCCCGGACGAGGACCTGTACGACAAGACCATCGAGGACGTCTTTGACGACGAGGTGTTCTCCTCCACCTTCTGGCTGTACTGGCGGACCATGTTTGCCTTTGAGAACTGGCACAGCGCCCTGGAGATGAAGCTCTACTTCCAGCGCTTCATCCACCACATCGCGGGACTCCCCGACTTCAGCGCCTTGAAATTTACCCGGTACAACCAGTACGAGTCCCTGATCCTGCCCATGCAGAAGTACCTGGAGGAGGCCGGGGTGGACTTCCGCTTCGGCACCGAGGTCACCAACGTGATCTTCGACATCCGGGACGGCAGAAAGACGGCCACCGCCATCGAGTGCCGGGTCAACGGCGCGGAGCAGGGCATCGTCCTTACGGAGAACGACCTGGTGTTTGTCACCAACGGCTCCTGCACCGAGGGGACCATCTACGGCGACCAGGACCACGCCCCCAACGGGGACGCGGAGGTGCGCACCAGCGGCTGCTGGAGCTTGTGGAAGAACATCGCCAGGCAGGACCCCGCCTTTGGACGGCCGGAGAAGTTCTGCTCCGACATCTCCAAGACCAACTGGGAATCGGCCACAATCACCACTTTGGACGACAAGATCCTCCCCTACATCACCAACATCTGCAAGCGGGATCCCCGCACCGGGAAGGTGGTCACCGGCGGTATCGTCAGCTGTCAGGACTCCAAGTGGCTGCTGAGCTGGACCATCAACCGCCAGGGGCAGTTCAAGGAGCAGGAGCCGGAGAAGGTGTGCGTCTGGGTGTACGGCCTCTTTACCGACGTACCCGGCAACTATGTGAAAAAGCCCATGAAGGAGTGTACCGGGAAGGAAATCACCCAGGAGTGGCTCTACCACATCGGCGTGCCGGTGGAGCAGATCCCGGACCTGGCTGCCCACAGCGCCGTGTGCGTGCCCACCATGATGCCCTACATCACCGCCTTTTTCATGCCCCGGACCAGGGGAGACCGGCCCGATGTGATCCCCGACGGCTGTGTGAACTTCGCCTTCCTGGGCCAGTTCGCCGACACCCCCCGGGACACCGTGTTCACCACCGAGTACTCCGTGCGCACCGCCATGGAGGCCGTCTACGGCCTGCTGGGGGTGGACCGGGGCGTGCCCGAGGTGTGGGGCAGCGTGTATGACATCCGGGAGCTGCTGCACAGCACCGTCTGCCTGATGGACGGCAGGTCCCCGCTGGAGGTCTCGCTGCCCGGTCCTCTGGAGCTGCTGAAAAAGCCCCTGCTGAAGGCGGTCCGGGGGACCGTCATCGAAAAGGTCCTGCGGGATCAGGACGTGCTTCGGGACGGCATGTGACCGTTGGGTTCTGCCATTCTGCGTCCTGAAAACCGAGGAGACGACCGTTACCCAGAATACTTTCATCCCTAACCGGGGCCTCCTTCTCAAAGATTATCGCCCGTCATGAGATTGAAAACATTGATATAATGACAAATGAAAGAGGATCGTATCGAGTTATGATACGATCCTCCTCTATTTCAGATTCCCCACCCCCAGTATCCCCCGCATCATCTCATACCACTTGGCCGCTGTGTGCCTTGTCACCCCGGCGCCTCGGGCGATGGCCCGGAAGCTGGTCACGTCGGGGTGGAACTTCATGTACGTCCCAAATTGCAAACCTCCGCACAAATCACTTGCCACAGCGCGCAAGCAGTTGTATAATTTTCATTGAAAAGTAGTATGATAAATCTGTAAAGTTTTCAGTGAGGTGTGGCGCTATGGAGATCAAACGGGACCGCTATCTGAACAAGCTCATATCCTTCATGTGGGATGGACAGGTGAAGGTCATCACTGGCATCCGCCGCTGCGGAAAGTCCTACCTCCTCCGCAATCTGTTCCGCACTTATCTGTTGGGGGAGGGCGTTCCGGCAGATCACATTCTCTCCTTTGAGTTGGATCTGACCCGTGATATCCGGTATCGGAATCCGTTAGAGCTTGCAAATCGTGTCCGGGAGATCGTTGAAAATCAGAGGGAGCAATTCTATCTTTTCGTAGACGAGATCCAGATGTCGGACGAAGTGCCGAATCCCTATAACCCGGACGGGAAGAAGATCACCTTCTACGATGCCCTCAACGATTTGAAGTCCCTGCCCAATCTGGACATCTATGTGACCGGAAGCAACTCCCGGATGCTGTCCTCAGACATCCTCACCGAGTTCCGGGGGCGCAGCGACGAGATCCGGGTGCATCCGCTCAGCTTTGCGGAGTATTACTCCGCCGTGGGCGGGGACAAGGAGGACGCTTTTGAAAATTACGCCTTCTACGGCGGAATGCCGCTGATCTTGTCCCGCCCCACTGACGCGGCGAAAATGCAGTACCTGCGTTCTCTCTTTTCCGAAGTTTATTTGAAGGACATTGTGGAGCGCAAGAAAGTCAAACGGGAGGATGTGCTTTCGGATATTCTGGACCTGCTCTGCTCCTCAGTGGGATCGCTGACAAACCCCACCAGGGTGGCGGACACCATCAACTCCAAGCAGAAACGGAGCGGCGAGAATACGGTTTCCCCCAACACTGTGAAAGCGTATATGGATCACTTGGCGGACGCGTTCCTTTTTACTGAGTGCAAGCGCTGGGATGTCAAGGGGAAAAACTATTTCGATTACCCTAACAAATATTACTGTGAGGACATCGGCCTGAGGAATGCCCGCATCGGCTTCCGCCAGCAGGAGATGACCCACATCATGGAGAACATCATTTTCAATGAGCTGATGGTGCGGGAGTGCGCGGTGGACATTGGGGTCGTGTACAGCAACGAGCGAAATGCCAAAGGAAAACTGACCCCGGTAGCACGGGAGATCGACTTCATTGCTGCTTCCGGCGGAAAAAAGACTTATATCCAATCCGCCTATGCTCTTGGGACGGAGGAAAAGTCTGTCACGGAAAACAAACCGCTCTCCCTGACCGGGGACTCTTTTCCGAAGATCATCGTCCGGCACGACATCCGGAAACGTTGGTACGATGACAACGGCGTTCTGAATATTGGAGTCTTGGACTTCCTGCTGGACGATACATTGGTCTGAGCAGCGGATCATCTGGATCACAGGAAGAGGCTGGTATCAAAGTGTGATACCAGCCTCTTCCACATTTTACGCCGCCCGCCCCAGCATCCCCCGCATCATCTCATACCACTTGGCCGCCGTATGCCTTGTCACCCCGGCGCCCCGGGCGATGGCCCGGTAGCTGGTCACGTCGGGGTGGAACTTCATGTACGTCCAGATCTTCTTCTGAGTTTTGGTCAACTTATCCGGCGGGGTGACGCCCCGTGCCTGGTCCCGCAGGGCCTGCCGCTCCGCGTTCATCTGCTGAATCAGCACCTTCAGCTTCGCCTCGCACGCCTCACGGGTATGGGCGTAGACGCATTTGGAGTGCTTGGTGCCGTCCGGCCAGGTGGGGGAGTAGCGTCCCTCAAACAGGTGGTCATTGATCTGAGAGATGCACCCGGTGCCGGGCTTCCGGGTCTTTCTCAACACCGGCCGGAAGTCTTCAGTTGCCCCCTGCTCTGCCTGAACGGATTCCTCCTGTACCTCATTGCCCAGTCCCCGGTCGATCTTGGCCGCCGCCTCGGTCTGCATATCCCCGGTGACGTGGGTGTAGATGTCCAGGGTGGTGGCCGCCGACACATGGCCCAGCATGGCGGAGAGGGTCTTCACATCCATGCCGCTCTCCAGGGACAGGGTGGCGAAAGTATGCCGTAGATCGTGAAATCTGATCCTCTTACACCCGGCCCGCTCCAGAATGATCTGGAGCCGCCGGCGCACTGCTCCAGGCGTCATGGGCACGTCCTCCTTGACCGGCGAGGGGAACATCCACCGGGAGTCCACCGTCTCCCGATACGCCCGCAGCACCTCCACCACGCCGGGCGGCAGGACCAGCCTGCGGATGGAGGCGCGGGTCTTGGGGACGCTCACCTGGAGCCGCCCCTTCACCTCGTAGACCTGCTTGTTCACGGTCAGGGTCCCGGTCTTGAAGTCCAGGTCGTCCCACTGGAGGGCCAGCAGTTCGCCCCGCCGCAGGCCGGTGCACAGATCCAGGAGAAACAGCTCGAAATAACTTTCTGCCTGGGCCTGGATGAGGAACCGCTGGAGCTCCTCCCGGCCCAGAACCTGCATCTCCCGGCCCCGCTTGGGCGGCAGCTTGCAGCCCACCGCCGGGTTGGTGCGGATCAGTTCCTCCTGCGCCGCCTTCTCCAGTGCGGACCGGCAGGCGGCGTGGAGGCCGCGCACCATGGAGTCGGACAGCCCCTTGCCGAACTGCTCCGTGCGGATGAGCCGCCCGCCCGTTTTCATCCGGGCATAGAACTGCTGGAGGTCCTTTTGGGCCAGCTGGTTCAGGGGGATCTTCCCCAGCTCCGGGATGATGTGCTGATAGATCTTTGCCTCGTAGTTGGCCTGGGTGGTGGGACGGATCTGGGGCTTTATATAGTTCTGATACCAGAAGTCCAGCCACTCCCCGAAGGGCATCTCCGACCGGACCTTCTCCGTCTTGGAGCCGGTCATCGTCTCCTGGAGCTGCTTCAGCTTCTCCTGGCACTCCCGTTTCGTTTTGGCCAGGACGTTTTTTGTCCTGGGCAGGCCCTTCTCATCGTAGCCGATGACCACCCGGCCCTCCCAGCGGCCGTCTTTCCGCTGGCGGACGGAGCCCTCCCCCTTTTTACGCCGCTTACCCATGGCGGACACCTCCCTCCGGACCGGCTCTCTGCCACGGTTTCAGGTCTTCCCCCAGGAGATCTTCCAGGAAACCGCCCACGATGTGGCTGGCCTCCTGCTGCATGTCCGGTGTCACATGGGTGTAGGTGTCCAGGGTGAAACTGGCGTTGGTGTGGCCCAGAATGCCGGACAGGGTCTTGGCGTCCACGCCGCTGGTGAGGGCGTGGGTGGCAAAGGTATGCCTTAAATCGTGGAAGCGGATCTCAGGCAGGCCGGCCTCTCTCAAGATCCGCTTCATCCAGTAGTAGGCGGCGCTGGGGCGCACCGGCTTCTCCGGAGCCAGCGGTTCCGGGAAGATCCACTGACTGATGGCGTGCTTTTTCCGCTCTTTCAGCCGCTGGACGGTGCTGGGCGGCAGACGAATGGTCCGCCGGCCCTGGCTGGTCTTCGTCTCGCCGATCTCCAGCTCTCCTGTCTTGGGGACGTTCACCGACCGGAGGATTTTTAGCGTCCCGGCCTTCTCGTCGAAGTCCTGCCACATGAGGCCGCAGATCTCGCCCCGGCGCAGACCGGTGGTCAGTTCCGTGTAGAAGAAGTCCCGCCAGATCTCATTGCGGTCCACCGCCGCCAGGAAGGTGTCCATCTGCTCCTTTGTGAGGATCTGCTTGGGCTTATAGCTGGCCTTGGGCACCACGGCCCCGTCGGTGGGGTTCCGGGCGATCACATGGGCCGCCTCTGCGTCCTTCAGGCACCGGTGGAGCATGGCGTGGATGCGGAGCACCATGGTGTCCGACAGCTCATGACCGTGTTCCGGGTGCCTGCGGACACGGCCCTCGTGTTTCAGCTTTCGATACAGCTTCTGGATGTCCATGCGGGTCACCCGGGAGACGATCTTATCCCCAAGATAGGGTTTGATGTAGCACCGGATGAATTGCTCATAACTCCGCAGGGTGTTGGGCCGCAGGGTGGCCGCGCCGTAGTCCTCCATCCACCGGTCCAGCCATTCCCCCAGGGTCATGCGGCTGTCCTCGGTGAGCTCCACATCCTGAAAGGCCTCCAGGTCCCGGTGGAGCTTGTCCAGCAGTTCCTTCTGGGTCTTTGCCAGGACATACCGGAAGATGGGCTCGCCGTTTTGCTTGTGGCCCACCACGATGCGGCCTTCCCAGCGGCCGTCCTCCCGCTTTCGGACCATGCCGTCGCCGGACGGCCTGCGTTTTGCCATAGGCTATCCCTCCTTGTTTGGGTCGAGCAGACTGCCGTCGTCCTCGTCCAGGGCCTCCAGGATCATGCGTACTCCCAGGCGGAAACCCAGGATGAAGTTCTCCAGGGCCATGGTGCTGCCGATCTCATTCTCCGCGTTGATGAGCCGGAGCAGCA
>NZ_JAHZDL010000058.1:0-16228 GCF_019422385.1 Flavonifractor sp. | reverse complement strand
TCGCCGTTATAGCCCTGCTTCAGGTTGACGCCCACCTCGCTGGCGGCCTCCATCTTGAACTTGTTCAGGGCCTCGCGGGCGCCGGGAACCACAGGCTGATTGGAATTGGTGTTCTTGGAACTAGACATAACGGTGCATCTCCTTTTGTGGCAAATTTGTTGGATTCGGAGAATCCGAACATAGCTTTGCCCCAGCCCGGATTTCTATGTGCGCCATTTTTTGCTGAATCAGACAGGGTTTGAAGCCCGCATCCGGTGAGAGATGCCGGTGCGCTCAGAGGAGGACGTCCGCCCGGAGGCGGTACAGGAGCCGGGGGCGCTCTTACGCCCGCCGGGTCAGCCTGAGGGCCAGGACGGTGCGGTCGTCGGCGGCCGCGCCCACCTGGGCGGTGCTCTCGTCCAGGATGGCCTGGGCCAGCTCCCGGGGGCTGCCGCCGTT
This sequence comes from Flavonifractor sp., assembly GCF_019422385.1. Lineage (NCBI taxonomy): Bacteria > Bacillati > Bacillota > Clostridia > Eubacteriales > Oscillospiraceae > Flavonifractor > Flavonifractor sp. The sequence continues at coordinate 15,790 of NZ_JAHZDL010000058.1, read as the reverse complement.
GAAGGCGGCCAGCTTGTCCCGGATCCACTGATCCCCCTCCCCTCCGGCCACCCCGTCGGTGACCAGGAGGACGCAGTCGCCGCTCTCCAGATGCAGGGAGGTGGTGTCGGGGGCGGCCCCGTCGCCGGAGGTGAGCCCGGCGGGGAGGGCCGCGCCGGTGATGCGGCTCACCGCTGCCCCCTTCTTCACATAGGTGGGGGCCGCGCCGTACTTGTACACCCACGCCTCGCCGGTGAACAGATCCACCCGCAGCAGATCGATGGTGGTGAAGCCGCCGGCGGCCTCGTCGTTGCGCAGGGCCAGGGCGGAGTTGAGGGTGCGCAGGGCGTTCTCCGGCCGGACGCCGGCCCGGAGGAACTGCTCCAGCAGGCGGACGGCCAGGGTGCTCTCCCGCTGGGCCGGCGCGCCGGAGCCCATGCCGTCGCACAGCAGCACATAGAGGGAGCCGTCGTCGTGCTTGAACCAGGCGCCGGTGTCGCCGCTCACCGCCTGGCCGTCCTTCTTCTGGGCCGCCGCCCCGGCCACGGCCATGAGGGGCTCGCTCTGCACCAGCACCAGCTGATCCCGCCGGGTCTCGTCCAGGGGGCGCAGGGGGAAGTTCATCAGTTTGGACAGCCTGTCCACCGCCTCTGGCTTGCGCAGGGGGGCCAGTCCCGCCCCCTCCAGCTCGATGCGCAGATGGCCCGCCTGGTCGTAGTAGGCCGCCAGCTGGCACTCGATGCCCTGGGCGGTGAGGTGCTGCCGCAGGCGCTTCTCCCGCACCGGGTCGGGCACCAGCTCGGCGGACAGCTCCGCCGCCGCCTCCCCCAGCACCCCGGCCAGCTCGGCGTACTGGCGGCACACCGCCGCCCGGTTGTCCCGGAGGCGGCTCTGGAGCTGCCGCCGGTAGAGCAGGGCGGACAGCTCCTCGTTGGCGGCGGAGAGAAAGTCGTTAAAGTGGAGGCACCGGTTGGCGAAGTAGGCGGGGAAGTCGCCCCCCTCCCCCTTGCCCCGCTCCACCATGGCGGGGAGGGCGTCGTTGAGGGCGTTGAAGGTAGACACATAGTCCCGCTGCCAGCAGGCGGCCTGGAGGGGGCAGGTTTTGCACACCCGCTGGGCCGTCCGGTCAAAGACGGAGGCGGCGTCGTTGTCGTTGGGCCTGGGGGTGTGGAACACCCCCCGCATGGACTCGTACAGGTTCTTGAAGGCGGCGGCGGTGGCCTCCAGCCGGGCGGAGACATAGGCGCGGGCCCGCTCCTGGGTCTCGTGCCGGGGCTGCCGGGCCACCAGGGCCCCCACCTGACGCAGGGCGCGCTGGGGGAGGAGCATAAAGACCACCGAGGCGATGAACACCTCATAGAGCAGGGCGATGTGGAGCCCGTCCTCCCAGGTCCACAGTACCGCCAGGGCGTTGGACAGCACGTAAGCCACCGCGGCGGCCAGCCGCCCCTGCCGGTGGAACACCCCGGCCATCACCCCCGACAGGGCGTAGGCCATGGAGTAGAAGGGCAGGCCCCCGGCGGAGAGATCCATCCCCAGCCCGGCGGCCACCCCCACCGTGGCCCCCACGCCGATGCCCCCGGCGTAGGCGGCGGCCATCACCGCCACCGCCGCGGCCAGCCGCCCGGCGGACAGATCCCAGATCAGGGTGATCTTGGACAGGGTGAGCAGCAGGGTGCCCCCCAAAATCAGCAGGCTCACCGTCTGCCGGGGGGTGAGGGCCTCCTCCTCCCGCTTCTCCGTCCAGGGGGTGAAGGCGACGCGGTAGAAGTAGGCCGACGCCCCGCACAGCAGCAGCTCGGTGCCGAAGAAGATCAGGCTCTCCGGCGACCAGCCCCGGTCGGATAAGTACACAAAGCCGGTGATCCCATCCATCCCCGCCGCCGCCAGGGGCATGAACCAGCTCTTGCGGTAGGCCTTCACGTCGAAGAAGGCGAAGGCCAGGGAGAAGGCCAGGATGCAGGCAGCGGCATAGCGAAGCCCCTCGGCAAAGCCCTGGAAGGACAGGTAGCCGAAGCAGGCCCCCACCAGGGCGCAGAACCCGTCGATGCCCGAGCCGGAGGCCGCCACCAGCCCCAGGCCGAAGGGGGCGTATCCGCCGAAGATCTCCGCGCCGGAGAGCAGGGCCCCCAGCAGGAAGCGGATGGCGCACTCCGCCGTGCGCACCAGGGCCGGCGCCCGGAGGATCACCTTCCCCGTCTCCCGGGCCTCCTCCCGCATCCGGGCCGCCTTTGTTCTCCACTTCTCCTTGGTAGCCATGGCTTCCGTCTCCTTTGCCTCCGGGCTTGTCCGCCCAGTGTGTCAGAGACAGTATAAGCCATAAATTGGAAAAAACTGGTCGGAACCCGACAGGGGAAACCAGAAACCTTGTGATCCTCCCCCACGAACGAAACCGGGGCGGCGCATCAGGCGCCGCCCCGGCTCTTCATTCGTCTGTAAAGGTAAACAGCTCTTCCACCGTCACATGAAATACCTTGGCGATATCCATGGCCAGCTTGAGGGAGGGGTTGTACCGCCCGTTCTCCAGGTGAACGATGGTCTCCCGCCGGACGCCGATACGCTGTGCAAGCCCGCTCTGCGTCATGCCGTGCCGCTCCCTGTACTCCTTTAAGGATGTTTTCAGCATACTCACACCATCCCGGCTCTGTCCAGCCACAGGAAGATGCAGGTTCGGAGCAGGATCAGCGCAAAGAGCCCGAAGGTCAGCAGATAGCCCACAAGCCGCTCCGGAGTGCCGCTCAGGAGCAGGAAGGGGAGCACCAGAACCCCCATCAGGACGATGGAGAGCTTGAAGCAGGCGGCGTCCGCCATCTGCATGGCCTGCTTTGCGTACTCGTCCGCGGCCTCCGCCCGCCTTTTCAGCCGCCCGAAGCAGAGCACCAGGACGATCACCGCAAAGAGGGGGACGGTGGAGCGGAGCCGGAGCTGTACCATCAGGATATAGTAGAGCGGGATGCACAGGGCGAGAAGCGCCTGTACCAGCACCACCGCCCGCAGACTGATCTGTTTCATGACTTGCCTCCAGAGTGATATATTTCTAACTCGGTGTGTTATAAATATATCACTCTGCATCCCGCATGTCAAGAGAGTGTGTGAAATATTTTTAACTTTATTGTGCCGCCGGACGTGTAACCCTCCGGCCGCCTTTTGTGTTAAGATTGGTGAAAGTACTTTCGAGCACACAGCGTCAGGAGGTGGGACGGGTGGAGGAACGGGAGCTGGTGCGGGCGCTGCTGGACGGCTGGGAGGACGGCTCTGCGGAGCTGCCCGTCCCCGCCGGGATGTCCCCGGAAAGGATACGGGAGATGACCATGGAAAAAATCAAACAGACCAAACGGCCCGGCCGGCGGATGGGGCTGCGGCTGCTGGCCTGCGCCGGGCTGGCGGCGGTGTTCACCGTGTCGGCCATGGCGGCCTATCAGCTCTGGGGGCCGGGGAAGCTCTTCACCATCGAGAGCGCCCCCCTCAACGACGGGCAGAAGGCCCTGCTGGACGAGATCGGCACCACCGACCTGCCCCCTGTCACCAGCGGCGGCACCACCCTCACCCCCCTGGCGGCCATCGCCGACGAGCACACCCTAAAACCCTTGCAGGAACGGCGGTTTCGTGGTATCCTTTCCATAGCGAAATAAAATGGAAAGGGATGACACCGATGCGAAACCGATTCAAATTCCGCGCGCTCTCCCTCCTCTGCACCCTGGCCCTGCTGACGGGCCTGCTCACCGCTCCCGCCTCCGCAGCCGACACCCCCGATGCCTGGGCCGCCGGGGAGGTGGAGCGGGCCATCTCCCTGGGCCTGGTGCCCGACGACCTCCAGAGCGACTACACCGCCGACATCACCCGGGCGGAGTTCTGCCGCCTGGCGGTGGCCTTCCTGGCGAAGGCCGCCGCGGACAACGGCCTGTTTCTCACTCCCCAGACGGTGAGCTTTGACGACACCGATGACACGGATGTGCTCATTGCCGCCGGCTTCGGCATCGTCAGCGGCGACGGAAAGGGCTCCTTCCGGCCCGACGACGGTATCACCCGGCAGGAGGCCGCGGTCATGCTCTACAACACCCTGTGGGCCCTGGGCATGCCCTCCATCGGCCAGGGGGAGACCTTCACGGACCAGGCCTCCATCGCCTCCTGGGCCTCCGGGGCGGTGTCCGCCATCGTGGACCGGGGCGTGATGAACGGCACCGGCGGCGGGGCCTTCTCCCCCCTGGACTCCTACTCCCGGCAGCAGGCCTATGTCACCATGTACCGCCTGATGAGCAGCCTGTACCTGCAGCTGGAGACCAAATCCTATCAGCTGCTGGTGGACGAGACGGCCCAGGCCGGCTGCACCCTCACCAACGGCGCCTCCGGCGCCTCCTGGAGCTCCAGCAACCCCGCCGTGGTGGCCATCGCGTCGGACACGGGCAGCGGGACCGCCACCCTCCGGGCCGTGGGCCCCGGCACGGCCACGGTCACCTGCCGCAGCGGCGACTACCAGATGACCGCCTCGGTCACCGTGACCCAGACCACCACCAGCACCGGCACCGACTTCAAGGGGAAGACCCGCATCCGCTACTCCAACGACGTGGCCTGGGATCTGTGCCGCCAGATCGAGAACGACATCGGCATCCAGATCTTCTACCTGCCCGAGTTCAACGACAGCGTGCCCGGCGCCCAGGTGACCTATGACACCTTCAGCTATGTGAGCCTGAACAACGAGTATTTCCAGCTGGTGTACAACGAGCTGGTGAAGATGAAGGAGGCCTTTGACCTCTACCCCGACGGCTTCCTGAAGCAGGTGATCGCCAAGAAGGGCAGCCGCACCACCGAGATCGTCCTCTTCCCGGCGGATATGACCCTGTTCTCCGGCACCCCTGCCAGCGTGGTCCTCACCGGTACCTTCGCCAACACCGGCGGTTTCGCCGGCCAGCACGTGTACGACGAGTCGGGCATGCGCATCGACCGCATCTACTACACCGGCACCGGCTCCCCCTACCACTACAGCCACGAGATGGGCCACATGGTGGTGTCCTCCGCCATGATCGCCAACGGCTGGACTGCCTCCTGCAACCAGTGGGTGAGCTACAGCGCCTCCTCCGCCGACTTTGTCTCCTCCTACGCCATGGCCAGCCGGCCGGAGGACTTCGCCGAGACCTGGGCCTACCTGTGGCACTATCCGGACAAGGTGGCCGCCCAGCTCTCCTCCGGCCAGTCGGAGGGCCTGCGCAGCAAGATCCGCTTCCTCACCGACGTGCTCACCAAGCAGTACTCCGCTGCCACCCGGGCCAGCCTGCCCTGGAGCGGCCTGGCCGGCTAGTGCCGGAGGGCCCGGAGCCACTTTATTCAATTCCTCTAAATTCGCCCCCGTTCCGGGGGCGAATTTTTTGTGTAAAGACGGGAAAGCTATGGGGCAGAAGGACTTTACATGATCTTTACAATTTGATGGGGGACAACTTTACAATCGGCCGATATACTGAATAGCGTTCCAAGGAGAAACAAAACCATTACATGATTGGAGATTGAACGACATGAAGAAGAGAACTCTTGCTCTGATGCTGTCCGCCGCTCTGTGCGTGGGCATGCTGGCCGGCTGCGGCGGCGGCACCACCACTACTACCGAGTCCCCCGCCGCCAACACCGAGTCCCAGGCCCCCGCTTCCGAGGCTCCCGAGAGCGAGTCCCCCGCCGCTGAGCAGCTCACCGGCACCGTCAACACCAACGGCTCCACCTCCATGGAGAGCGTCATGGGCTACCTGACCGAGGGCTTCGCTGAGGTGCAGCCCGGCATCACCGTCAACTACACCGGTTCCGGCTCCGGCGCCGGCGTCACCGGCGCCCAGGACGGCACCTGCGACATCGGCCTGGCCTCCCGCGATCTCCACGACGACGAGACCGGCGTGACCCAGATCACCGTGGCCAAGGATGGCATCGCCATCATTGTCAACCCCAACAACCCCGTGGCCGACCTGAGCATCGAGCAGATCGCCCAGATCTTCACCGGCGAGATCACCAACTGGTCTGAGCTGGGCGGCGAGGACGGCCAGATCGTGCCCATCGGCCGTGAGGCCGGCTCCGGCACCCGCGACGGCTTTGAGTCCATCACTGGCACCGAGGATGCCTGCGTGTACCAGAACGAGCTGACCTCCACCGGCGAGGTGATCGCCAACGTGGCCTCCAACCCCAACGCCATCGGCTACGCCTCCCTGTCCGCCGTGGACGAGACCGTGAAGGCCCTCACCGTGGGCGGCGTGGCTCCCACCGAGGAGACCGTCCTGGACGGCACCTACGCCATCCAGCGTAACTTCAACTTCATCATCAGCGAGAGCACCGAGCTGTCCCCCGCCGCCCAGGCGTTCGTGGACTGGGCCACCTCCACCGATGCCGCCGACCTGATCGCCTCCGCCGGCGCCGTGCCTGTGGCCGAGTAAGCCCAGCCAATTACACCTTGCTCTTTATGCCGGATCTGCCCCCTCGGGCTTCGCTTCGAGGGGGCCTTCGGCGTGATCAGCCCCAAATCCCTGCATCTAACAAAGCCAACGGGCTGTGAAAGCCCCGGCTTTCAGGGCTTTCGCCTTTGTTCTGTACGCGTTATTCTACGAAAGGCCGGTAATCTGCCATGAAACAAAAGCTCCGACCGATGGAGACCATCATGAACGTGGTGTTTTTCGCCTGCGGCTTCATCGCCATCGTGTTCGTGCTCTTCATCAGCGTCTATCTGATCATCTCCGGCATCCCAGCCATCCGGGAGATCGGTCTGATCGACTTCCTCTTCGGCACCGAGTGGGCCTCCACCGCCGCAGAGCCCAAGTTCGGCATTCTGCCCTTCATCCTCACCTCCATCTACGGCACCGCCGGCGCCATTGTGCTGGGCGTGCCCGTGGGCTTTATGACCGCCGTGTTCCTGGCCAAGGTGGCGCCCCCCAGGCTGGCCGCCGTGGTGCGCCCGGCGGTGGATCTGCTGGCCGGCATCCCGTCGGTGGTGTACGGCCTCATCGGCATGATGGTGCTGGTGCCCGCGGTGCGGGTGGCCTTCAACCTGCCCGACGGCGCCAGCCTGTTCTGCGCCATCATCGTGCTGGCCGTCATGATCCTCCCCTCCATCATCTCCGTGTCCGAGACCGCCCTCAAGGCGGTGCCCAAGGAGTATGAGGAGGCCTCCCTGGCTCTGGGCGCCACCCACATCGAGACCGTGTTCCGGGTGAGCGTCCCCGCGGCTTCCAGCGGCATCGCCGCCTCCATCGTGCTGGGCATCGGCCGGGCCATCGGCGAGGCCATGGCCATCATCATGGTGGCCGGCAACGTGGCCAACATGCCCGGGCTGTTCAAGTCCGTCCGCTTCCTCACCACCGCCGTGGCCAGCGAGATGTCCTACGCCTCCGGCCTCCAGCGGCAGGCCCTGTTCTCCATCGCTCTGGTTCTCTTTCTCTTCATTATGCTTATCAATGTGGTTCTCAACACGCTTCTCAAACGGAAGAAGGGGTGATATACTGATATGGAAGACAAAAAGATTACCATGCAGCCCCTCTCCGGCAGGCGGAAGGCCTATGACCGGGTGCTCCGCTTCCTGCTGTATTTCTGCGCGGCCCTGACCTGCGCCCTGCTGATCTTCATCATCGGGTATATCTTTATCAAGGGCCTGCCCCACATCAGCTGGTCTTTCCTCTCCACGGAGCCCAGCTTCATCCAGGACACCATCGGCATCCTGCCCAACATTCTCAACACCGTCTACCTGGTGGTCATCACCCTGATCATTATCCTCCCCCTGGGCGTGGGGGCGGCGGTGTACCTGACCGAGTACGCCCGTAACCGGAAGCTGGTGGCCGCCATCGAGTTCGCCACCGAGACCCTCACCGGCATCCCCTCCATCATCTTCGGCCTGGTGGGCATGCTGTTCTTCTGCCAGCTGCTGGGCCTCCAGGCCTCTTTGCTTGCCGGCGCCCTCACCCTGGTGATCGTCACCATCCCCACCATCATCCGCACCACCCAGGAGTCCCTGAAAACCGTCCCCCAGTCCTACCGGGAGGCCGCCCTGGGCCTGGGCGCGGGCAAGTGGCACATGATCCGCACCGTGGTACTGCCCTCTTCCATTGACGGCATCGTCACCGGCTGCATCCTGGCCATCGGCCGCATCGTGGGCGAGTCCGCCGCCCTGCTCTTCACCGCCGGCATGGGCATGAGCCTGAACAACTTCTTCGCCTCCTTCGACAACTTCATCCACTCCTCCGGCGCCTCCCTCACCGTGGCCCTGTATGTGTACGCCCGGGAGCGGGCCGAGTTTGACGTGGCCTTCGCCATCGCCGCCATCCTGATGCTGCTCACCCTGGTCATCAACCTGGCCGCCAAGCTGGTGGGCGCGAAACTAAAGAAAAAGTAAGGAGCCCTGATTTATGGACGAGAATATTATCCTGTCAACCAAGGGGCTGGACCTCTGGTACGGCACGACGCAGGCCCTCAAGGACGTGAGCATGGACATCCCCGAGAAGCAGGTGACGGCCCTCATTGGCCCCTCCGGCTGCGGCAAGTCCACCTTCCTCAAGACCCTGGATCGCATGAACGACCTGGTGCCCGGCATCAAGATCACCGGCTCCATCCAGTACCGGGGCATCGAGATCTACGACCCCAGCGTGGACGTGACGTGGCTGCGCAAGCAGATCGGCATGGTGTTCCAGAAGCCAAATCCCTTCCCCATGTCCATCTATGACAACGTGGCCTACGGCCCCCGCACCCACGGCATCAAGAGCAAGAGCAAGCTGGACGACATTGTGGAGAAGTCCCTCCAGGGCGCGGCCATCTGGGACGAGGTGAAGGATCGCCTGAAAAAGTCCGCCCTGGGCCTGTCCGGCGGCCAGCAGCAGCGCCTGTGCATCGCCCGGGCCCTGGCGGTGGAGCCCGACATCCTGCTGATGGACGAGGCCACCTCCGCCCTGGATCCCATCTCCACCTCCAAGATTGAGGATCTGATCGCCGATCTGAAAAACCAGTACACCATCGTCATCGTCACCCACAACATGCAGCAGGCCACCCGTGTCTCCGACAAGTGCGCCTTCTTCCTGCTGGGCCAGCTCATTGAGTTCGGCGACACCACCCAGCTCTTCTCCGTCCCCAAGGACAAGCGCACCGAGGACTATATCACCGGCCGGTTCGGCTGAGCTCTGCCAGAGGGGCATACGGGCGCACACGCAGGTGCGCCCCTACGCCGCTCCCAGGCGGCGCGGCATACCGCACGTAGGGGCCGACCTGTGTGTCGGCCCGCCGGTTTGCGCATCGGATACCTATCAGACAAGGAGTAACGCTATGAGAAAAACCTTTGACGCCGAGCTCCAGGAGCTCAACTATGAGATGATCGACATGGCCGCCGCGGCCGAGGACTGCATCGACGTGGTCATTGAGTCCCTGACCACCGGCGACGAGGCGGCCGCCAAGTCCGCCGTGGAGATGACCAAGACCATGGATCAGATGGAGCGGGACATCGAGAACCGCTGCCTGCGCCTGCTGCTGCAGCAGCAGCCCGTGGCACGGGATCTGCGCACCATCTCCGCCGCCCTCAAGATGGTCACCGACCTGCAGCGCATCGGCGACCAGTGCGCCAACATCGCCGAGATTGCCCTGCTGCTCAAGGGCCAGAAGCAGACCCAGACCCTGGCCGACATCCGCTCCATGAGCCAGAAGGCCGGCGTGATGGTCAAGCGGGCCATCTTCGCCTATGTCAACCGGGACACCGAGGCCGCCCAGGCCGTCATCGCTCTGGACGACGAGGTGGACGAGTACTTCCGCACCATCAAGAGCGAGCTGGTGGAGCTCATTGTGGACAACCGGGAGGAGGCCGACCAGGCCATCGACCTGATCATCATCGCCAAGTACCTGGAGCGTACCGCCGACCACGCGGTGAACATCGCCCAGTGGGCCATCTTCTGCGTCACCGGCGAAATTCTCGGGTAAGGAGGGACTGCCATGGCCAGGGCCATCGCGGTCGTGGAGGACGACGAGAGCATCCGGGAGATGCTCCGCTACTATTTTCAATCGGTGGGCTATGCCGTCCGGGCCTATGAGTCCGGCGAGGCCCTCTTCGCCGGGGAGGAGGGGCAGAGCCTGCCCGCCCTGTACATCCTGGACATCATGCTTCCCGGCATGGACGGGCTGGAGATCCTCCGCCGCCTGCGGGAGGGGAGGGACACCGCCGACGTGCCGGTAATCATGCTCACCGCCCGCACCGCCGAGATGGATCGGGTGGCCGGGCTGGAGAACGGGGCGGACGACTACGTGGTCAAGCCCTTCGGCATCATGGAGCTCCAGGCCCGGGTGAAGGCGGTGCTCCGCCGCACCGAGCGCAGGAGCGACCGGCTGCTCACCTGGGGGGATCTGGAGATCGACCCCGCCGCCCGGGAGGTGCGAAAGGCCGGCCGGGTGGTGGAGCTGACCTACAAGGAGTTTGAGCTGCTCAAGCTGCTGTGTACCCGCCGGGGGGTGGCCCTCACCCGGGACGAGATCCTCCAGGCCGTCTGGGACTACGACTACACCGGCGAGACCCGCACCGTGGACATGCACGTCAAGGCCCTGCGCCAGAAGCTGGGGGAGGACGTGATCACCACGGTTCGGGGCGTGGGGTACAAGATGACTTAACCTCTAGGGGGGAATTCTTCCCCCCTAGATACGGAGGCGGTTCCCAAGGAAACCACCTCCGATACCCCCCTCACCCGCGCCTGCGCGGGTGGCCGCCCGCCGGTGGCGGAGCGGGTATCGGTGTGCTGCGCAGGCGCATGTCCTGCTCCGCACAAATTTTAATTTTCTTTTGCCGGCGGGGCCGGCAAACTCTGCGAGGCGATGGAACCTTCCCCCCGCCGGGGGGAAGGTGGCACGGCGAAGCCGTGACGGATGAGGGGGACTCCCCCTGCGCCTTTGGATGGGAGGCTTTGCTCGTGAAAAAACGTATCATCGGCGCCACCCTGTTTACCGTGGTGTGTGCCCTGCTCATTTCCAATGTGGTGGGCGTCCTCATGTTCCGCAGCCGGGAGATGGATGCGGCCAGGAATACCCTCCAGGAGCTGCTCACCCTGATGGACGCCCAGAGCGCCATCACCGAGCCGGAGGAGCTGCTCCGCCAGTTCAGCCAGGCCGCGCCGGACAAGCGCCTGACCATCATCGACACCGACGGCACCGTCCTGGCCGACTCCGAGGCCGACGTGTCCGCCATGGAGGATCACGAGGATCGGCCCGAGGTGATGGAGGCCGAAGCCACCGGCTGGGGCGAGGCGGTGCGCCAGTCCGATACGGTGGGCACCTCCATGCTCTATGTGGCCAAGCGGTTTGCCGACAACATGGTGGGACGGGCGGCCATGCCCGTGTCCTCCATCAACAGCCTGGCGCTGGGCAGCGTGGGCGGCTTCACCCTGGCCGCCGTGGCCGCGCTGATCCTCACCCTGCTTCTGGCCAGCCGTACCGCCAACCGGGCGGCCGCGCCTCTGGACGCGGTGGGTGCCGCCCTCCAGGGGGTGCTGGACGGCAAGGAGCCTCCCGCCGGCCTGAATCCGGACAGGGCGTATGACGAGCTGCGGCCGCTGCTGCGCACCATCGACAAGCTGGTGGAGCGGCTGCGGGGGTACATCCAGTCCATCACCGCCGAGCGGGACAAGGTGGGCCTGATCCTGGACTGTATGGCTGAGGGCCTGATCCTGCTGGACGACGAGGGGAACGTGCTGGCCATCAACCGGGCGGCCCGGAACCTCTTCGGCTTCCCCGAGGGGGAGGAGGTGGACGGCGCCCTGCTCTTCACCCGCAGCCGCCGCCTGCGGGAGGCCATCCAGCAGTCCCGGGATACCCGCACCGCCGTGGTGCTGGACGTGGACGCCCTCACCGACGACGCCCGCAGCCTGCGCCTGTTCCTCTCCCCGGTGGTGGGCCGCCAGTATGAGGGCCAGGACGTGGGCACCTCCATCCTGATCTCCGACGTCACCGAGCTGAAAAAGGCCGAGGGCATCCGCAGCGAGTTCACCGCCAACGTGTCCCACGAGCTCAAGACCCCCCTGACCAGCATCAAGGGCTTCACCGACATGCTGGCCTCCGGCATGGTGGCCTCTCCGGAGGATCAGAAGCGGTTCATCACCATGATCGGCGTGGAGGTGGATCGGCTCATCGACCTGATCAACGACATCCTCAAGCTCTCCGAGCTGGAGTCGGTGGCCATCGACCAGTGTGAGGAGCGTTCCGACGCCAACGCCGTGGCCAAAAGCGCCGTGGAGCTGCTCTCCCCCTCCGCCAAGCAGGCGGAGGTGCGCCTCACCCTCAACGGGGAGGAGGCCGTGGTGGCTGTCCCCGAGGGACGGCTCAAGGAGCTGATGCTCAACCTGATCAGCAACGGCATCAAGTACACCGAACCCGGCGGCTCCGTCACCGTACAGGTGCGCACCCAGGACGGGCGGGCGGTGCTCACCGTGGCCGACACCGGCATCGGCATCCCCGAGGAGGCCCAGAGCCGGGTGTTCGAGCGCTTCTACCGGGTGGACAAGGGCCGGGCACGCAAAAACGGCGGCACCGGCCTGGGGCTGGCCATTGTCAAGCACATCGTCCAGCTCTACGGCGGCACCGTCAGGCTGGAGAGTGAGGTGGGCAAGGGCTCCACCTTTACCGTGACCCTGCCCCTGGCGGAAAAGTAAACACCAAGAAGGACGGCTGAAGTTCAGCCGTCCTTCTTCTTTGTCGGGTTTCTCCGGGCGTCCCAGCCTCCCAGCCGGGGCCTACGCGGCCGGCGCCCCGCTTTTGATGGCAAAAGCGGGGGGAAAACCAGCAGGGAGGGGGATTTCGATTCCACGGGTTAAGGTGGCTACGCCTGGATTTCTTTTGGGCTAAAACGTGCCACCGGCACGTTTCTTAACGCCCAAACTCCCCTGCACCCACCCCTTAAAACGACCAATCAGGGGGGACTGCGGTCCACGAGTTAAGGAAAATTTGATTTCTTTTTGGCTAAAACATGCCGCTGGCATGTTTCTTAACGCCAAAACCTATTGGATGTACCCCCCGAGCTGTCCTACAGATAACATACCGGCCGAGGGGGCTTACGTTGTAACGCCCCCTCGGCTCGGGGCGGGCGACCACAGGTCGCCCCTACAGATAATTACCACAACCACCAGAGTTTTTCGGAGGCATGGCACCGACGGCGGCCCGGCGGGCCAAGTTGGTACAGAGCAACAACGTTCAGGGCTTGCAGGGTAATCCCGATGCGTGCCGCCCGGGGCGCGGCAGCGCCTGTGGCGTAAGTGCCAATAGATCGGGCGGCAATGCCGACCCGGTCTCTACCCTGTCCGTACAGCCCACCGCCGCCATGGACTCCGGGTCCAGGGCCCGCAGGCCCTAGTGGTTTTCCCGCCGCTTTTGACATCAAAAGCGGCGCCCCGGCCGGGCAGGCCCGCTCCCCCGGGGGATCCCGGAAAACGAACGGCGCGTCAAGGATGCCGCGCCCTACAACTCCGGACGGGCGAAAACATCCCTTCACCGGGTATACAAAACGGGCGGCCCTTCCGGGCCGCCCGTTCCTGTGTTTGGATATCAGAACTCCGCGTTGCCCACCGTTCTGAGGTGGGGCAGGGCCCGGCGCGGCAGGCCGCGCCGGGTTCCAATGACAATTTTTCATGCTCGGCGGAAGTGAATTCCGCCTGCGCCAAGGTTTTGCCTGCCGGCAAAACGCTTGTACGGCGCAAAGCGCCGCCCCATCTGCGATGGGGCCCCGACGTCCTGCCCGGAACAGCCGGGAGGATGCCGGGGCCCTGTCTGTCCTTTTTAGAACTCCGCGTTGCCCACCGTTCTCGGATGGGGCAGGACGTCGCGGATGTTGGAGATGCCGGTGAGGTACATGACCATGCGCTCGAAGCCCAGGCCGAACCCGGCGTGCTTGCAGCCGCCGTAGCGCCGCAGATCCAGGTACCACCAGTAGTCCTCCGGCTTCATACCCAGCTCCTTGATGCGGCCCTCCAGCAGGTCCAGCCGCTCCTCACGCTGGGAGCCGCCGATGATCTCGCCGATGCCGGGCACCAGGCAGTCGGCGGCGGCCACGGTCTTGCCGTCGTCGTTGAGGCGCATATAGAAGGCCTTGATCTCCTTGGGGTAGTCGGTGACGAACACGGGCTTCTTGAAGATCTGCTCGGTGAGATACCGCTCGTGCTCGGTCTGCAGGTCGCAGCCCCACTCCACCTTGTAGTCGAACTTGTCGTTGTTCTGCTTGAGCAGCTCCACCGCCTCGGTGTAGCTCACCCGGCCGAAGTCGGAGGCGGCCACATGCTCCAGCCGCTCCTTCAGGCCCTTGTCCACGAAGGAGTTGAAGAAGTTGATCTCGTCGGGGCACTTGTCCATGACGGTGGTGATGATGTGCTTGATCATGGCCTCGGCCACGTCCATGTCGCCCTTCAGATCGCAGAAGGCCATCTCCGGCTCGATCATCCAGAACTCGGCGGCGTGGCGCTGGGTGTTGGAGTTCTCCGCCCGGAAGGTGGGGCCGAAGGTGTACACGTCGCCGAAGGCCATGGCGAAGTTCTCCGCGTTGAGCTGGCCGGAAACGGTCAGGTTGGCGGGCTTGCCGAAGAAGTCCTTGGTGTAGTCCACACTGCCGTCCTCGTTCCTGGGAGGGTTGTCCATGTCCAGGGTGGTCACCCGGAACATCTCGCCGGCGCCCTCACAGTCGGAGGCGGTGATGATGGGTGTGTGAACGTAGACGAAGCCCCGCTCCTGGAAGAAGCAGTGGATGGCGTGGGCCGCCACGGAGCGCACCCGGAAGGCGGCGGAGAACAGGTTGGTGCGGGGCCGCAGATGCTGGATGGTGCGCAGGTACTCCACGCTGTGGCGCTTTTTCTGGAGGGGGTAGTCAGGGGAGGAGGGGCCCTCCACCGCGATGGAGGCGGCCTTCACCTCCAGGGGCTGCTTGGCCTCGGGGGTGAGCACCACCGTACCGGTGACGGTGAGGGCGGCCCCCACGTTCTGGGAGGCGATCTCCTTATAGTTGGCCAGGCTGTTTGCGTCCATGACGATCTGCAGGTTCTTGAAGCAGGAGCCGTCGTTGAGCTCGATGAAGCCGAAGGTCTTCATGTCCCGGATGGTGCGGGCCCAGCCGGACACCAGCACCTCTTTCCCGCCGAACTGCTCAGAATCGGCGAAGATCTGCGCGATTTTTGTGCGTTCCATTGGTCGTTCCCTCTATTCGTAAAAAATAAGGTCTCAGTGGGCAATAGTATATCATTTTTCGCTGATTTTGCAAGGGCTGGCGGAAAAAAGACTACAGCCGGTGGTTGTCCCCCCACTCGCACATCTGGTCCAGGATGGGGATCAGGGACTTCCCCCGCTCCGTCAGGCTGTACTCCACCTTGGGCGGGATCTGGGGATACTCCTCCCGGTGAACCAGCTGGTCGGCCTCCAGCTCCTTCAGGGTGGTGCTGAGGGTCTTGTAGGAGATGCCGCCGATGTACTTCTTCATCTCGTTGAACCGCACCACTCCGAACTCCATCAGGGTGTACAGGATGGTCATCTTGTATTTGCCGCTGATCAGCGACAGGGTATAGCTGAACCCGGTGGTGCCCAGGCTCTCGTTGGAGATACACCGCTCGCCCATGTTACACTCTCCCAAAGGTAAGTATTGTTCTCTCCTGCCAGTATCGCACTTGATTGTGCGTACTTGTTTTTCTTCTCATGCCTGCTATGATTATAGTAACAAGCGCGGGGGAAGTCAATCCCGCGGAACAGGAGGATATTTCTATGAGCAAGAACATTGTGGTGATCACCGGCAGTCCCCGGAAAACGGGCAACAGCTTCGCCATGACCGACGCATTCATCCAGGCCGCCCAGGCCAAGGGCC
>NZ_JAHZDL010000057.1:0-16469 GCF_019422385.1 Flavonifractor sp. | reverse complement strand
CGTCAAGGCCCAGGTGGGGGTGGTGCTGGACGAGACCACCTTCCACGACGGCCTCACCGCCCCCCAGGTGGGCAAGATTCTCGCAAAGCTCTACCCCAACTGGGACATGGCCCTCTACCAGCGCTACCTGGACAAATTCGGCCTTGCCGGCAAGAAGCCGGTCAAGACCTTCTCCAAGGGCATGAAGATGAAGCTGTCCCTGGCGGCGGCCTTCGCCGCCCGCCCCAAGCTGCTGATCCTGGACGAGGCCACCTCCGGCCTGGATCCGGTGGTGCGGGACGAGATCCTGGACGAGTTTTTGGACTTCATCCAGGACGAGGAGCACGCCATCCTCCTGTCCAGCCACATCACCAGTGATCTGGAGAAGGTGGCGGACTACGTGACCTACCTGCACAGGGGGAAGGTGGCGGTGTCCGGGGCCAAGGACGAGCTGCTGGACACCTACGGCCGCCTGGTGTGCTCCCGCTCCGACCTGGAGCAGGTGGATCCCGCCCTGCTGGTGGGCGTCCGCACCGGACAGTTCGGCTGCGAGGCCCTGGTGAAGGATAAGCACGCCTTTGTCCGCCGCTACCCCGGCCTCACCGTGGATCCGGTGACCCTGGAGGACATCATGGTCTTTACCGTAAAGGGGGATGCCAAATGACCGGCCTGATCTACAAGGATTTCCTGGCCCTGAAGGGCCATCTCAGCACCTATGTGGTGTTCTTCGTCATCTACGGCGGCCTGTGCATTGCGGGGGTGTTCTCACCCTCGGTGCTGGCCGGCATGGTGGTGCTCATCTCCATCATCACCCCCATGACCACCGTCACCTCCGACGACATCAGCCGCTGGAACCGCTTCGCGGTGGCCTCCCCCGCCTGCCGCCGGGGGGTGGTGGCGGGCAAGTACCTGTTCACCCTGCTGATGGTGCTGTTGAGCGCCGTGCTGGTGGCCGTCCTGCTGGTTGTCCTGGCCCTGGCCGGCGGCCTGGGGGACGGCTCCCTGGCCGAGTACCTGCTGGCCACCCTGGCCTGCGGCGGCATCGCCCTGCTCATGAACGCGGTGGTGCTCCCCCTGCTGCTGAAGTTCGGGGCGGAGAAGGCCCGCATGATCTCCATGGCCCTGTTCCTGGTGGTCTTTGGCGGCTTTGCCCTGCTGGGCCTGGCCGCGGGCAGCGGGGTTACCCTCCCCGTGCCTCCGGCGTGGGTGATTGCCGCCATCCCCGGCCTGCTGGCCATCCTGTCCGTGGGCGGCTTCGTCCTCTCCTACTTCATCGCCCAGGCCGTCTACGCCAAAAAGGAGTTCTGATATGTGGGGACTGGCATACAAGGATCTGCTGCTGATGCGGCGGTCGCTGTGGTACTACGCCTTTCTGCTGGTGATCTTCACGGTCTTTGTGCTGATCGGCTCCCTGGACGCCTACATCCTGTCCGGCATGGCCATGCTCTTTTCCTATATGGTGCCCCTCAGCTCCTTCAGTCTGGACGAGGCCGCCCGGTGGGGGGAGTTCGCCGCCGCCACCCCGGCCTGCCTTCGGGGAATCGTGGACGGCAAGTACCTGTGCTCCCTGCTGACAGCGGCCGGGGGCGGCGGCGCCGCGGCCCTGCTGATCTGCCTGTGCGCCGCCCTGGGGCGGCTGGGTGACCCCCTGGGGGAGGTGCTCCTGTCCTGCCTGTTCTGCACCGGGCTGGCCCTGGCCATGGAGGCGGTTCTGCTGCCCATCCTCCTCCGCTTTGGCGCCAAGTCCGGCGGCTACGCCCTGCTGGCGGTCACCCTCCCGGTGTTCGGCGGCATGCTGGTTCTGTGGCTGCTGGAGCGCAAGGGCCTGCTGGCCCTGCCCGACCTGACCCCCGGCGCGGCCGCCGCCCTGGCCTGGGGGGCCGCCGCCCTGTGCGCGCTGGCCTACGCACTCTCCTGGCTCATCGCCCGGCGGATTTACGGCAGAAAGCAGTTGTAAAAAGTGAGCCGACCCAGTAAAAACGGGCAGTAACAAGGCGCCCCCTGATGTAGGAAAATAGACTACGTCAGGGGGTATTGTCATGGGGAAACGGGCTGATTAAGCGGCAGCGAGAACGCAGCTTTGTTATCTGTGGCCACCGTTCTTACATCCATACTAAGCAGAGTGTACTGGAGCTGTCCCTTGATCCGTGGCCTCTATGATGATAGTATTGCGGCCTACAAGACCGGGACAGAGCAGACGGAAAATCTGCTTCTGGACACGCTTCGGCTGAACATAAAGCGGGAGAGGCGCCGCCTGTGCGACGCCTCTCCGCCTAAAACCCGATATTTCCAGCCACGGAGCCGTTTTCGGCTGCCCGTACAATCTGGGGCAGCTTATTTCATGCTGCGGGGAAGGGTCAGCCGCTGAACTTGTCCAGATACCCCATAAAGAGGATGATGAGCACCACAAAGGGCAGGATGTACTTGAAGTACACCCGGAACCGGGCGGGGAAGCGGACGCCCTTGCCGGTGTCCACCTCGGCCAGGAAGTTATCAAAGCCCCAGCCCCACTTGGAGCAGCAGAACAGCAGGTAGATCACAGAGCCGATGGGCAGCAGGTTGTTGCTCACCAGGAAATCCTCCAGATCCATGAAGTTCATGCCGAAGGGGCGGACGGCGCTCCACAGGTTGTTGCCCAGCAGGCAGGGCAGGCTGAGCAGCAGGATCAGCACCAGGTTGGCCGCCACGGCCTTGCCCCGGGAGATGCCCCATTTGTCCATCCAGCAGGCCAGGATGTTCTCAAACACGGCGGTGACGGTGGACAGGGCGGCGAAGAACAGGAACACGAAGAACAGGGCGCCCCACAGTCGGCCGCCGGGCATGGAGTTGAACACGTTGGGCAGGGTGACGAAGATCAGGTTGGGCCCCTGATCCGGATTCACCCCGAAGGCGAAGGCGGAGGGGAAGATGATCAGACCGGAGGTGAAGGCCACAAAGGTGTCCAGCACGCCGATGTTGATGCACTCGCCGAAGAGCCGGCGCTCCTTGCCGATGTAGCTGCCGAAGATGGCCATGGCGCCGATGCCCAGGCTCAGGGTGAAGAAGGACTGGCCCATGGCGGCATAGATGGCCTCAAAGAGGCGGAATTTTCCGTCGGCATCGTACATCAGGTTGTGGAAGTTGGGCACCAGGTAGAACTTCAGCCCCTCCACCGCGCCGGGCAGGGTGACGGCGCGGACGGCCAGCACCACCAGCAGGGCCAGCAGGCAGAGCATCATGGCCTTGTTGGCCTTCTCCACGCCGTTTTTCAGGCCGCGGCTGCACACCAGCATGCCCAGCACCACCACGATCACCATGAACAGCAGCTGAATGCCCACGTCCTGGGTCTGCATGGTGGTAAAGGCCTCGCTGACCTGGGCGGTGTCCATGCCCTCAAACTGGCCGGAGGCCAGCTTGAAGAAGTAGAGCAGCAGCCAGCCGGAGATGGTGGTGTAGAACATCATCAGCAGGTAGTTGCCCGCCATGCCGAACCAGCCGTACCAGTGCCACTTGGTGCCCCTGGGCTCCAGCTGCTGGAAGGACATGGTGATGCTCTTGCGGCTGGCCCGGCCCACGGCGAACTCCATGGACATGATGGGCAGCCCCATGATCAGCAGGAACACGATGTAGATGAGCACAAAGGCCGCGCCGCCGTACTGACCCACGATATAGGGGAAGCGCCAGACGTTGCCCAGGCCGATGGCGCACCCGGCGGAGATGAGCACAAAGCCCAGCCGGGATGCAAAGGTTTCTCTCTCTTTCACGTCTCTTGTACCTCCTTGTACAGGCCGCGGAAGCGACCCATGCAACATCATAGACCATTTTCAAGATACTGTCAACGGAAAAGGGACGGAGCGGCGGGAAAACCCGCCGCTCCGCCCTGGAAAGCCCCCGGAAAAGCCTCGCAGAGTTCGCGCGGCTGTCGCCGCGCGAAGCAAATAAAAATTCGTCCGTTCTGAGGACATGCGCCTCAGAACGGACACCTCTCATGGCGGAAGGGCCGACTTTTTCGAAGAAAACGAGGCCCTTCCGCCATGCAGGCCCCTCCAGGAAAAGGTCGGAGGCCTTTTCCTGGATCATAGCCAGTCGTCGATCACATCCCGCAGGGCCACCGGCGGCACCTGGTTGCGCTGGAGTAGCTCCAGCAGGCGGTCGATGCGCTCCGGCCGGACGGTGATGTTGCGCACCGATGCCTCCTCCCCGTCCGGGGCGGTCACCTTGACGCCGTAGCTCTCACAGAGCATGCCCTGACCCAGCTCCAGCTCGTCCACCAGGACGTAATAGCGCAGGCCGGTTTCCAGTTCTCCGCCGGCCGCCGGGCGGTCGGGCTCCACCAATAATTCCCTCATTTTGTGTGCTGTCCCTCCTGTTGTTCTTCTTGACACCATTTTATGGTATTTTCCAGCATTTGTAAAGTATGGAAATGGCGCAAGTTTCGACAGAAGGGGACAGGGGCGGGGCTCAGCCCCGCTCCAGGGCCTCCAGCCCGGCCTCCGCCGCCTGGCTGATGGCCTCGGCAAAGGTTGGGTGGGGCCGCACCGGGCGGAGCAGCTGCTCCGCCGTCAGGCCAAGGGACACCGCCAGGGTGAGCTCGGAGATCAGATCCGTGGCCCTGCAGCAGCACAGGCAGGCCCCCAGCAGGGCGCGGGTCTCCCGGTGGAACACCAGCTTCACAAAGCCCCGCTTTCCCCCCTCAATGAGGGTGCGGGCGTTGCCCCCCAGCACGCACTTGCCGGTGACCACCGGCACGCCCCCGGCCTTGGCCTGGTCGGCGGTGAGGCCCACCTGGGCCAGCTCCGGGCTGGTGTAGACGCAGGAGGGGATGGGGGCCGTCCCCCGGACGGGGGCGCGGCCCAGCAGCAGGTCGGCCACGGCTATCCCCTCGGCCTCCGCCTTGTGGGCCAGCATGGCCCCGCCGATGGCGTCCCCGATGGCGTAAATCGAGGGGATGGAGGTGCGGAAGCTCCCGTCCACCTTCACAAAGCCCCGCTCCAGCTCCGGCGCGGCCCCATCGGCAAAGAGGCCCTCGGTGGCGGGCCGCCGGCCCGTGGCCGCCAGCACCGTGTCGGCGGAGACGGTGTGCTCCGTCCCCTTGTGGGTGAACACCACCGCCGGGCCGGGCTCGATGCGGGACACGGAGGCCCCGGTGAACACCTCCACGCCGGATTTTTTCAGTTCCATGGCCAGGCCCTGGGACAGTTCCCGATCCAGATTGGCCACCAGCCGATCCAGGGCCTCCACGATGGTGATCTGGCACCCTGCGGTGGCCCAAACGGCGGCCAGCTCCACCCCGATCACCCCGCCGCCGATGATCACCATGCGGTTCCGGGGGCGGATGTCGGAGAGCAGCTCGTCGCTGGTGACCACGCCGGGGGTGTCCAGCCCGGGGATGGGGGGCCGGGCGGGGACGGAGCCGGCGGCGAGCAGGATATTCCGGGCCTCATAGGTCTCCCCGCCCGCCTCCGCGGTGTGGGGGCCGGTGACAACCGCCCGGTGGGGGATCACCTGCACCCTGGCGGCCTGGAGCTGTTTCTCCTGACCGGCGCGGAGGGTGGACACCACCCGCGCCGTCTCCTCCGCCAGGGCGGGCCAGTCACAGCCCGGCCCGGCCCCGTGGAGCAGGGCCTTGGTGGGCACGCACCCCCGGTTCAGGCAGGTGCCCCCCACCTCCCGGGGCTCGAACAGGGCCACGGACAGGCCGCCCTTTGCGGCCCGGAGGGCGGCGGCACAGCCGCCGGGCCCTCCGCCTATGACAATCAGATCCCACATGGCTCAGCCCTCCGGGAAGGCATACCGCACCACCGGGCGGCGGGCGGCGGAGGTCTCGTCGGGCCGGCCGATGGCGGTGGACACCGGGGCGGCGTGGAGGGCCTCCGGGTTCTCCTTTGCCCGGCGGAGGATCTCCGCCAGCACCGCCGCCGCCTCGTCCAGAGTCTCGGGGGTCTCGGTCTCGGTGGGCTCAAACATCAGCGCCTCGTGGACGATCAGGGGGAAGTACATGGTGGGCGGGTGGATCCCCGCGTCCAGCATGGCCTTGGCCGCGTCCAGGGCGGACACGCCGGTCTCCTTTTTCACCTCCTCCAGGGTGAGGACAAACTCGTGCATGCACAGGCCGGGGAAGGCGGCGGTGTAGCCCGCCTCCTCCAGCTTCTGTTTCAGGTAGTTGGCGTTGAGCACCGCCGTGTGGGCGGCCTCCGCGATGCCGGCGTTGCCCAGCCGCAGCAGGTAGGCCAGGGCCCGCACCACCACCAGGAAGTTGGCGTGGAAGGCCCGCACCTGGCCGATGGACTGCTCCCCGCCGTAGCCGCCCAGGGCGGAGCCGGGGAGGAAGGGGATCAGGAACTCCTTGACGCCCACCGGGCCGCTGCCCGGGCCGCCGCCGCCGTGGGGGGTGGCGAAGGTCTTGTGCAGGTTCAGGTGGCACATGTCAAAGCCCATGTCGCCGGGCCGGGCCACCCCCATGATGGCGTTCAGGTTGGCCCCGTCGTAGTACACCAGCCCCCCCGCCTCGTGGACGATGGCGGTGATGTCCAGGATGTCCCGCTCAAAGAGGCCCACGGTGTTGGGGTTGGTGAG
This sequence comes from Flavonifractor sp., assembly GCF_019422385.1. Taxonomy (NCBI): domain Bacteria; kingdom Bacillati; phylum Bacillota; class Clostridia; order Eubacteriales; family Oscillospiraceae; genus Flavonifractor; species Flavonifractor sp. The sequence goes on along the minus strand of NZ_JAHZDL010000057.1, from coordinate 9,935 downwards.
CATGAGTCCCGCCGTGTCAGGGCCGCAGGCGGCTTTGAGGGCCTCCAGATCCACCAGCCCCTCCGGCGTGGAGGGGATGTTCTTCACGGTGAAGCCAGCCATAGCGGCGGAGGCCGGGTTGGTGCCGTGGGCGGAGTCGGGCACCAGGATCACGGTGCGGCCGCTGTCCCCCCGGCTGTGGTGGTAGGCCTTGATGAGCAGCAGTCCGGTGAACTCCCCGTGGGCGCCGGCGGCGGGCTGGAAGGTCATGGCGTCCATGCCGGTGACCTCGCACAAAAGATACTCCGCCTGGGTGATCACCTTCTGGCAGCCCAGGATGGTCTGAATGGGCTGGAGGGGGTGGATGCCGGTGAAGCCGGGCAGGGACGCCAGCTCCTCCCCCAGCTTGGGATTGTACTTCATGGTGCAGGAGCCCAGGGGGTAGAATCCGTCGCACACGCCGAAGGCCCGGCGGGACAGGGCCTGGTAGTGGCGGGACAGGTCGCTCTCCCCGATCTCGGGCAGCCGGGGAGGAGCCTTCCGCCGGTACTCCTCCGGCAGGGGGGCGACGGGCACGTCCAGCGGGGGCAGGATGTCGTTGCCCCGGCCGGGGCGGCTGCGTTCAAAAATCAGTTTCATGCGCCCAGCACCTCCTTCACAATGGAAACGGCCTCGTCCAGCTGCTCTTTCGTCTGCTTTTCGGTAGCGCACCACAGCAGGCCGTCCCCCAGCACCCAGCCGCCCAGGATGCCCTGCTCCTCCAGGGCGGAGAGCACCTTCCGGGGCTGGGGCAGGTCGGTGACAAACTCGTGGAAGAAGGGGCCGGGGTAGCGCAGGGACACGCCGGGAATCTGACACAGCTCCTCCGCCAGATAGTGGGCCTTGGCGTGGCACTGCTCCCCCACCTGCCGCAGGCCCGACCGGCCCATGAGGGACAGGTAGATAGAGGCGGTGAGGGCGCACAGGGCTTCGTTGGAGCACACGTTGGAGGAGGCCTTCTCCCGGCGGATGTGCTGCTCTCTGGCCTGCATGGTGAGGACGAAGGCCCGCTCCCCCCTGGAGTCGGTGGTCTCCCCCACGATGCGGCCGGGCAGCCTGCGCATGAGGGGCTGAGCGGCGGCCATGAAGCCCAGGTAGGGGCCGCCCCAGGCCAGGGGCAGGCCCAGGGGCTGGCCCTCGCCCACGGCGATGTCCGCCCCGCAGGCGCCGGGGGACTCCAGCACGCCCAGGGTGGCGGGGTTGACCCCGGCGATCAGCTTGGCCCCGGCGGCGTGGGCCGCCTCGGCAAAGCCCCGGAGATCCTCCAGCTGGCCGAAGAAGTTGGGGTGCTGGATGTAGACGCAGGCGGTGGCGTCGTCCAGCAGCCCGGTGAGATCGGTGACGCCGTCCTTCACCGGGGCCAGCACCACCTCTGTGCCGGAGCCGAAGCAGTAGGTCTGAATGGTGGCGATCACGTCCGGGTGGGCGGCGGCGGAGATCACGGCGCGGGTGCGCTTGCGCTCTTTGCACATAGCCACCGCCTCCGCCGCGGCGGAGGCCCCGTCGTACACCGAGGCGTTGGCCGCGTCCAGGCCGGTGAGTTCGCAGATCATGGTCTGGAACTCAAAGATGGACTGGAGCACCCCCTGGCTGATCTCCGCCTGATAGGGGGTGTAGGCGGTGACAAAGGCCTCCTTGGCGGCGATCCGGCTGACGGCGGCGGGGATGTAGTGGTCGTAGGCCCCGGCCCCCCGGAGGATGGTGCGGAAGCGGACGTTCTGTTCCGCCAGACCCTCCAGGATGCGGCGCACCTCCAGCTCCGACTTGGGCTCCGGCATGTGCAGGGGCTCCTTCAGATATACGGAATCGGGCACGTCCCGGTACAGCCCCGCCGGGCCGTCCAGGCCCAGGGCGGCGTACTGGGCGGCCCGCTCCGCCTCAGCGGCGGGCAGATAGCCTCCCATGTCAGGCCTCCTCCCCGGCGCAGTGGGCCTCGTAGGCCGCCGCGTCCAGCAGCTCCTCCTCGTCGGAAACCTCCTCCACCTGAACCAGCCAGGCCCCGTAGGGATCCTCGTTTACCAGGGCGGGATTGTCCAGCAGCTCCTCGTTGACCGCCTTTACCACGCCGGACACAGGGGAGATCACGTCGGACACGGCCTTCACCGACTCCACGTCGCCCAGGGCCTCTCCGGCGGTCAGCGGATCCCCCTCCTGGGGCAGGTTGACAAAGACGATGTCGCCCAGGGCGTGCTGGGCGAAGTCGGTGAGGCCCACGGTATAGACCCCGTCCTCCTCCTTCAGCCACTCGTGGGACTTGGTGTAGCGCAGCTCCTCAGGGATGTTCATAGTGATAACCTCCTGTAAATTTTCTATATGATATTGCGAAATGTGCTGTTATCCGCGCTTGTAGAAGGGGGTTTTGACCACCTCGGCCTCCACCCGGCGGCCCCGCACGTCCACCTGGAGGGCGGTGCCCGGCTCCTTGTAATCGGCGTCCACCAGGGCCATGGCCACGGCGCAGCCCAGCCAGGGGCAGTGGGTGCCCGAGGTGACCACGCCGATCTGCCGCTCCCCGTCGTACACCGGGCACTCCTCCCGGGCGATGCCCCGGCCGGTCATCTTCAGGCCCACCCGGCGGCGGCGTACCGGCCGGGCCTGCTCCAGGGCAGCCTTGCCGATGAAGCCGGCCTTGTCCAGCTTGACGAAGATGCCCAGCCCAGCCTCGTAGGGGTTGATCTCCGGGGACAGCTCGTGGCCGTAGAGGGGCATGGCGGCCTCCAGCCGCAGGGTGTCCCGGGCCCCCAGGCCGCAGGGCACGGCCCCGGCGGCGATCAGGGCGTCCCACAGGGCGGGGGCGTCGCCGGGGGCGCAGTAGAGCTCAAACCCGTCCTCCCCGGTGTACCCGGTGCGGGACACCAGGCAGGGCCGCCCGTCCACCGTGCCGTGGAGCACGGCGGTGTAGTTCTTCTCCGGAATGTCCCCCGTCAGGGTGCGGAGGATGGACTCCGCCTCCGGCCCCTGGAGGGCCAGCTGGGCCACCTGGTCGGAGATGTCCTCCATGGCGCAGTCGCCGGTCAGATGGGCGCGGATCCAGCCGGCGTCCTTGTCCCTGTTGGCGGCGTTGACCACGATCAGATAGGCCGTGTCCGAGCACCTGTAGAGGATCAGATCGTCCACCATGCCCCCGTCCTCGTAGCACATGGGGGAGTACCGGGCCTGGCCGTCCGCCATGCCGGAAAAGTCATTGGTCATCAAATTGTTCACGTTGGCCAGGGCGTCGGCGCCCCGCAGCACCAGCTCCCCCATGTGGCTCACGTCGAACAGCCCGCAGGCGGAGCGCACCGCCCTGTGCTCGGCGATCACGCCGCTGTACTGCACCGGCAGCAGCCACCCCGCGAAGGGGACGATCTTCCCTCCCGCCGCCGTGTGGCGGTCGTAGAGAGGGGTCTTGCGTCCTTCCATTTCCATTCCCTCCTTCTGATTTTGGACAGCAAAAAAGCGCATGGCAATTCTGCCATGCGCCTCTGTTGGGTTGCCTGAGAGTTTTGCCCCCGTCGGCGCGGACTGCCGTCCGCTTTCCAGAGTCCCGTCCGGGGCCGATCCTTCTGCCTGAGAGATCCCTGCGCTTGCCCCTTCGGCGGCGGTTTCCCGCCCTCTCTCGGCCCCATCATCCGGCGGTATGAAGTTGATGACATATTTTACACTCATCAGTATACGGGCCCACAGGGGAAAAGTCAACCACATTTTTGGCGGATCCGGACAATTGACAGGCGGGGGATTTCCTGTTATATTATTTGTATACAAATCATTTGGATACAAATGGTCTGAGGAGGACAGAGAATGGATACCAGCTTTCACTACCTGCTGCTGGCCGCCCAGGGCATGTTCCAGCGCAGGATCCTGGCCCGGCTGGCCGGCTCCGGCCTGACGGCGGGGCAGCCCAAGGTGCTCAACTACCTGGGCCTTCACAACGGCAGCGTGCAGAAAAATATCGCCCTGGGGTGCCAGATCGACCCGGCCACCCTCACCGGCCTGCTGGGCCGGATGGAGGAGAAGGGCCTGGTGGAGCGCCGGGCCGAGGGGGGCGACCGCCGCGCCCTCCACGTCTACCTGACGGACTTCGGCTGGGAGAAGCAGCGGGAGGTGCTGCGGGTGCTGGAGGCGTGCGATCGGGAGATGCTCTCCGGCCTGGACGAGGCCGAGGGCGCGGCCCTGCTGCGGGGCCTGCGCCATGTGTGCGAGCATCTGGCGGAAAATAAGGAGGCGCTGCAATGAACAGAGGAGAGCTGATACGCCGGTATCTCTTTTTTATCGCGGGGCTGTTCGTCAATGCCCTGGGGGTCAGCCTGATCACCAAGGCCAGCCTGGGCACCTCGCCCATCTCCAGCATCCCCTACGTGCTGGACATCGGCTTTGCGCCCACCCTGGGCATGTTTACCCTGGTGTTCAACCTGCTGCTGGTGGCGCTCCAGCTGGGGATCCTCCGCCGGCGGTTTCCCCGGCACTTCTGGCTGGAGATCCCCGTGACCCTGGGCTTCTCCTGCTTTATAGATCTGACCATGTCCATGCTCACCGCCTACAGTCCCCAGGGCTATCCCCTTCAGCTCCTCTCCCTGCTGTTCGGCTGCCTGGTGCTGGGCTTCGGCGTGTTCATGGAGATGGCCGCCGGGGTGGTGATGCTCCCCGGCGAGTGCACCGTCAGTGCCATCTCCACCACCTGGCACACCGACTTCGGCAAGACCAAGGTGGCGGTGGACGTGACCATGGCGGTGACGGCGGCGGTGGACGTGACCATGGCGGTGACGGCGGCGGTGCTCGGCCTGCTGCTCTACCACCGGCTGGCCGGCGTGCGGGAGGGCACCATTCTCTCCGCCCTTCTGGTGGGGATGATCGCCCGGACGTTCCACAGCCGCCTCAATGGAGGCATACAGCGCATTTTGGAGCGCCGGGACGGCTCCGGCGTCTCAGAGGGACAGGCCGCGTAAAGGGGCGGAAAGGCCCCGCGCGCCCGCACAGAAGCGGGTGCGCGGGGCCTTTTTCACGGCGTGCAGCCCTGATGGGCCTCCGGCGCGGCGGGCAGGGGGACGCGCTCCGCCCAGGGCCGCACCAGGCCCAGCACCTCGGCGGCGGCGCACAGCTTGTCCACCGTGCTCACCACCGCCGACTCCAGACAGTGATAGAATTTGGTCGGCGTGTAGGGGAACATGTGGGTGGCGATGATGTCCGCCTCCTTCCACGTCAGGGGGAAGCGGGCCCGGGCGTTGGCCAGGGCGATGGCGGGATGCTCGGTGCCGTGGCGGACGCCGGGGTGGGTGGACTTCTCCCGCCAGTTGTAGAGGTAGAGGTCGTGGAGCAGGCCGCCCCGGGCCGCCGCCCGCTCATCCAGCCCCAGGGCGCGGCAGATGCGCCAGCTGATGCGGCTGACCAGCACACTGTGGTCGAAGCAGCTCACCCCGGCCCGGTGCTGGGGCAGCAGGCGCATGGCCTGCACGGCGCCGTCGGCCAGCAGCTCGGACACGCAGTCCCAGTATTCCCTCTCGTTTGGATGCTTCCGCATGGCAATGGACTCCTTCCCCCGGGCGTTCCGGTATCTGCCTACCAGTATACCGCCCGGGACGAAAGAGTCCATGGAGAGAAGTTTAGGATTTGGTAAAGTTTTTTTAAGAAAAGGGGAAGGGCTCAGACCAGAAAGCCCTCCACGGCCCGGACGGCCTGGGTGAGAAAGTCCCCCTCCATATCCAGCCACAGCACGTCCCTGTCCTTTTTGAACCACACCATCTGCCGCTTGGCGAAGCGCTTGATGGCCCGGCCCAGCTCGTCCTTCAGGCCGTCCAGAGTGGGGATCTGCCCGGTGAGGTAGCGCAGGATGTAGCGGTACTCCAGCCCCAGCCCCTCCAGGAACGCGTCGGTGGCACCATTGGCCCGGAGCTCTGCCACCTCGTCGAGCATCCCGGCGTCGATGCGTGCCTGGAGGCGGGCGTCGATGCGGCGGCACACCTCCTCCCGGGGGAAGGTCACCCCAAGCAGCAGGCAGTCATACCGGGGGTAGGGCGGCGGGCTCTCCCACCGGCCGGACAGGGCCTTCTCCACCGAGCGCATGAGACGGTGGCGGTTGTTCTCCTCCCCGCCGGTGAGGGTGACGCCGGTTTTCTCCCGCAGCAGGGCGTACAGCTCCTCCGTGGTTTTCCCCTCCAGCTCCGCCCGGAGGGCGGGGTCGGGCCGGGCGTCGGTGAAGGTAAAGCCCTCGGTCACCGCCCGGACATACAGCCCGGTGCCCCCCACCAGGAAGGGGGTTCTGCCCCGGGCGAGGATATCGTCGATGGCGGCGTAGGCCCCGGCCTGGAAGTCGGCCACCGAGTAGGGCTGATTGGGCTCCACCACGTCCAGCATGTGGTGGGGGACCCCCTCCATCTCCTCCTCGGTCACCTTGCCGGTGCCCAGATCCAGGCCCTTATATACCTGCCGGGAGTCGGCGGAGACGATCTCCCCGTCAAACCGTTTGGCCAGCTCCACCCCCAGGCCGCTCTTGCCGCAGGCGGTGGTGCCCAGCACCACAATCAGCTTGGGCAGAGACATGGGCGGCACCTCCTTTCTTCTTCTGTGCTGATGATCTTACCATAAAACCGCCGCCGGGACAACCCGGCGGCAAAAACCGTGCGGCGGGAAACTCCCGCCGCATGGTTTTGGTTGGTCTGAGGGCTGATGGCTCAGCCGGCGCTGCCGTTGCCGGCGCCCGCCTCGTCGGCGGTGAGGGTCAGCACGCCGTCGGCCTCGGCGGCGCTGATGCCCAGCAGGGTGTTGATGCCGTCGGCGGAGACATAGTAGTTCCCGCCGATCAGCAGGGCGGAGACCTCCACAGGAGCGCCGTCCACGGTGACGGTCAGGTCGGCGTAGTCAATGGCGGTTCCGTCGGCACGGGCGGGCAGGGGCTCGTCGGTATATTCGCCGCCCTTGGTGACGACCACGCCGTTGTTCCACTCCACGTTGAAGGCGGCCGTGGTGCCCTGGAAGGCGGCGGCCAGATCACGCAGGCGGTAGAAGGTGGTGTCTCCCAGACCGCTGCTCACCGCGCTGTCGGCGGAGCAGAGCAGGCCGTTGACGATGACGTTGTTGGCCTCGTTCAGGTTGATGCTCTTGTTATAGGGGGTGGCCAGCTCGCCGGAGTTGACCTTCTCGATGTAAGCGGCACGCTCCGGGTTGTCCAGCTGGAGATCCACGCCGGTGATCTTCCAGTTGTTGTCCACCACGGGCTCCAGGGGATCGTGCTCGGCCAGGTAGGCCACCAGCATGTCGCGGACGGAGGCGGAGGACTCCCACGTCTTCTCGCCGGAGATGATGCCCTCGTTCTTCAGGCCGGTGTAGCGGTAGTCGTTGACGCACAGGGTGAGGGTCATGTCGTCGGTGAGGGGCTGGCCCTGGAAGGTCACGTTCTCAATGCGCTCCCCGGCGGGCTTGGACAGGTTGACCTCGTAGTTCAGGCCGATGAAGTGGTCGTGGAGATAGCCGGCCTTGTCGGGGTTGAAGGAGATGTTGATGTCCCCGGGCTGCCACTGGTTCCAGCACTCGGCGGCCCACTCCATGTAGGCCTTCATCTCGGCGCCGGTGACCTCCACGGTGTAGAGCACGTTGGGGTACTTGTAGATGTCGAACATGTTGCCGTAGTTCAGCGGCCCGGCCTTCAGATCGCTGGTGTCCTTGAACAGGGCCACGGCGGTGACGTCGGCGCCGGAGTTCTCCAGCTGGACGGTGCCGATGAGGTCGATGACGGCGGTGTCCTGGATGCGGCCGGCGGGGATGCCGGCGATCTCGTTGGCGGGCTGGAAGTCGGCGGCGGCATGGCCCAGCACGTTGTCCTGGATGAAGGACACGGTCTTGTCCTGGGCGTCCTTGACGGCGGCCACGTCGCGCAGGCCCTGGTCGGGCTCGATGCCCTCCATGGAGACGGTCTCCACGGTGGCGGAGGTGATCTCCTTGTTGGCATCCAGGGTCAGGTCATAGCGCACCACCTCGCCGGCGTTGTTGGCGGTCTCGCCCACGGGGATGGTGTCGTTGTTCACATAGGTGGTGTGGGTGTGGCCCAGCTGGAGGATGTCCACCTCGGGGCACTGCTCCAGGATGGTCTTGCCGGCGTCGGAGCCGTCGGTGGAGTACTCGGCCTCCAGACCGGCGTGGGCACAGACCATGATGACGTCGGCGCTGCCGCCGATGGCGTCGATGCACTCGTTCACCGCGTCGGCCAGGGGCTCAAAGGTCAGCTCCTCCACGCCCTGCTTGGTGCCGTCCCAGCGGGGAATGTTGGGGGTGTCCACGCCGATGACGGCCACCTTGACGCCGCCCCGCTCCACAATGGTGTAGCCGGCACCGGTGAAATAGCTGCCGTCGGCGTTCTTGATGTTGGCCGCCAGCACCGGCATCTCGGCCTGAGCCAGGATGGATTTCAGGGTGTCAACGCCGAAGTTGAATTCATGGTTGCCCAGTGTCCAGGCGTCGTAGCCCATGTAGTTCATGGCGGCGGGCACCGGGTGGTTCGCGGTGTCCTTGGAGTAGAGATCGTCGGTCATGATGGTGCCCTGGATGGTGTCGCCGGTGTCCACCAGGATGGTGTTGGGATTCTCCGCGCGCACCTGGTTGACATAGGTGGAGATGCGGGCCAGGCCGTCATCGGTACTCTCGGCCATGTCCTCATAGGAGTACCCCCAGACGTTGCCGTGGGTATCCGAGGTGCCGATGATGGTGATGTGGGTCTCCCCCTCCGCCGCCAGGGCGGCGGGTGCCAGAGAGAGCACCAGTGCCGCGGACAACACGGCAGAGAGAAGTTTGCTGAGTCGTTTCTGTTTCATGGTTTGCGCTCCTTTCCATCTTTCCCGGGGGAAGATTTGTCCAGTCTCCCCCAACACAGGAATTATACCATTCTGCCATTTTGTCGTCGATAGTTTTTGTGAAAAACGCACAAATTTATATATTGGAGATTTCACAGCTTGAAAGGCGGGCGAACCGCCTCCCAACAGAAAAAGAGCCCGGCGGCTGCTGCCGCCGGGCTCCTCTTTTTGTGTACAAGATGAAACCGGAATGGCGGGAAGAGGGCCTTACTCGGTGCTCTCCGCCTCGGGCGCGGTGCTCTCCTGGGGAGCGGGGGACTCCTCAGCCGGGGCGGGCTTCTCCTGCACGGTGGCGTCGGTGCCCAGCAGGGCGTTGAAGGACTCCACGGTCAGGTAGTAGTGGCCGTCCACGGCGATGGCGGGCACGGCGATCTCCGTGCCGTCCACGGAGACGGTGATCTCCACCGGGGTCTGATTGCGGTCGGCGGCGGAGATGTCCGCGGGCACCTCCAGCACGTCGCCGTCATAGGCCGCGCCGGTGGTGACCACCACCTGGCCATCGACCCAGTCCACGTTGAACTGGTGCTCAGAGCCGGTGAAGATGTAAGCCAGATCCCGGATCCGGAAGTAGGGGCTGCCGTCGGTGCCCACAAAGGAGGCGGCGGTGCCGCTCTTGTCCAGGTCGGTGACGTATACGTTGCCGTCACCCCAGTTGGGGGTGGTGGCCTCGGGCTCCGCGGTGGCCTCGGGCTCCGCCGCCAGGGCGGCGGGGGCCAGGGAGAGCATCAGGGCCGCAGACAGCACGCCGGAGAGGATCCTGCCCATTCGATTGTTTCCCATGATAGAAGCTCCTTTCCTGCCGGCAGATGGGGCTGGGGGCGTCCTCCGCCGGACAGGGTCATTATAGCACGGAAGGCGGGAACTGTCGACCGGATTTTCAGGAAAAGGCATGATGTTCCTACCTTATATAATATAGAACGGACAGAAGGCAGCCGAATGTCAGAAACAGAAGCACGCAGGCGCCGGGCTTTTGCCCGGCGCCTGCGCGCTTGAAAGAAAAAGAGGAGAGAGGAAGAAAGCGGAATTACTTGCCCAGACGGCGAACCAGCTCCTTGGAGCAGAAGGTGGCCACGTCGTCGGCGTAGGTGCCCGCGCCGA
>NZ_JAHZDL010000056.1:0-17030 GCF_019422385.1 Flavonifractor sp. | reverse complement strand
GGGCCTGCTGTCCGACGGCGGCGTCCACAGCCACATCACCCACCTGTTCGCCCTGCTGGAGATGGCCAAGCGCCGCGGCCTGAGCCGGGTGTATGTCCACTGCTTCCTGGACGGCCGTGACGTGCCCCCCGCCTCCGGCAAGGGCTACGTGGAGCAGCTGGCGGCCAAGTGCAGGGAGATCGGCGTGGGACAGATCGCCACCGTCATGGGCCGTTACTACGCCATGGATCGGGACAAGCGCTGGGATCGGGTGCAGCGGGCCTATGACGCCATGACCCGGGGCGAGGGCATCCAGAACCCCGACCCGGTGGACGGCGTGCAGAAGTCCTATGACGCCGGCGTCACCGACGAGTTTGTGGAGCCCATCGTGTGCACCAAGGACGGGAAGGTAAAGGAGGGCGACTCCATCATCTTCATCAACTTCCGCCCTGACCGGGCCCGGGAGATCACCCGCTGCTTTGTGGATCCCGCCTTCACCGACGTGGAGCGGAAGAAGGGCTACTTCCCCGTCACCTATGTGTGCACCACCGAGTACGACGCCACCATGCCCAATGTGCTCATCGCCTTCCCCCACAGGGAGCTGGTGAACATTTTTGGCGAGTATATCGCCCGGCAGGGCTACACCCAGCTGCGCATCGCCGAGACGGAGAAGTACGCCCACGTGACCTTCTTCTTCAACGGCGGGGCGGAGCAGGTCTTCCCCGGAGAGGATCGCTGCCTGATCCCCTCCCCCAAGGTGGCCACCTATGACCTCCAGCCCGAGATGAGCGCCCCCCAGGTCACCGAGGAGGCCGTCAAGCGCATCGAGAGCGGCAATTACGACGTGATCATCCTCAACTTCGCCAACTGCGACATGGTGGGCCACACCGGCGTGTTTGAGGCCGCCGTCAAGGCCGTGGAGGCCGTGGACGACGGCGTGGGCAAGGTGGTGGAGGCCACCTCCCGCATGGGCGGCGTGACCCTGATCACCGCCGACCACGGCAATGCCGAGCGGATGCTGGACGCCGACGGCGTCACCCCCTACACCGCCCACACCACCAACCTGGTGCCCTTCTACATCGTGGGCGCCGACGTGAAGCTGCGGGACGGCCGCCTGGCCGACATCGCCCCCACCATGCTGGACTTGATGGGTCTGGAAAAGCCCGCGGAGATGGACGGGGAGACCTTGATCCTGAATTGACAATTGAAAATTGAGAATTGACAATTTGTGTGCTGGCCGGCGTCGCTGCATGGACTTCGTTTTATCTGCCCATGTTCCGATGTGGGAGAATTATCAATTATCCATTATCAATTCTCAATTCCTCCAAGCGGTATCCGGCGGGAGCAAGCTCCCGCCCTACCATAGATCCCCGGCGGGCGGAGGCCCGTCCCCCACACAATCCTACCCCTGCGGGGCGGGGCCCGTCCCCGCCGCCAAGACGAAAGGAGTTTTTACCCATGAAGCAGATTATCGAGATCGTCGACGTCCTGGGCCGCGAGATCCTGGACAGCCGCGGCAACCCCACCGTTGAGGTGGAGGTCTACCTGGAGGACGGCACCGTCGGCCGCGCCGCCGTGCCCTCCGGCGCCTCCACCGGCATTTATGAGGCCTGCGAGCTCCGCGACGGCGACAAGAGCCGTTACCTGGGCAAGGGCGTGCTCACCGCCGTGAAGAACGTGAACACCGAGATCGCCGAGTGCCTGGTGGGCATGAACGTGCTGGATCAGACCGCCATCGACAAGGCCCTCATCGAGCTGGACGGCACCCCCAACAAGACCAAGCTGGGCGCCAACGCCATCCTGGGCGCCTCCCTGGCCTGCGCCAAGGCTGCCGCTGAGAGCCTGGGCACCTCCCTGTACAACTATATCGGCGGCGCCAACGCCAAGGTGCTGCCCGTGCCCATGATGAACATCCTCAACGGCGGCGCTCACGCCACCAATAACGTGGAAATCCAGGAGTTCATGATCATGCCCGTGGGCGCCTGCTGCTTCCGCGAGGCCCTGCGCATGTGCGCCGAGGTGTTCCACCAGCTGAAGAAGACCCTGAAGGAGAACGGCACTCCCGCCGCCGGCGTGGGCGACGAGGGCGGCTATGCCCCCAACCTGAAGAAGGATGAGGACGCCCTGAAGGTCATTGTGAAGGCCATCGAGGAGGCCGGCTACAAGCCCGGCGAGGACTTCAAGATCGCCATCGACGCCGCCTCCTCCGAGTGGTGGGACGAGGAGCAGAAGTGCTATGTCCAGCCCAAGTCCGGCAAGAAGCTGACCCAGCAGCAGCTGGTGAACATGTGGAAGAAGTTTGCCGACACCTACCCCATCGTCTCCCTGGAGGACGGCATGGCCGAGACCGACTGGGAGGGCTGGGCTATGCTCACCAAGGCCATCGGCGACCGCGTGCAGCTGGTGGGCGACGACCTGTTCGTCACCAACACCGAGCGGCTCAAGACCGGCATTGAGAAGAAGGTGGCCAACGCCATCCTCATCAAGGTCAACCAGATCGGCACCCTGACCGAGACCCTGGACGCCATCCAGATGGCCAACCGGGCCGGCTACACCGCCATCGTGTCCCACCGCTCCGGCGAGACCGAGGACGCCACCATCGCCGACATCGCTGTGGCCGTCAACGCCGGCCAGATCAAGACCGGCGCTCCCAGCCGCACCGACCGCGTGGCCAAGTACAACCAGCTGCTCCGCATCGAGGAGGAGCTGGGCGACGTGGCCCAGTATCTGGGTATGGGCGCCTTCTTCAACCTCAAGTAAAAAGAAGCGCGGAGCCGTCGTGAGCAGCCCGGATGGATCGGAGCGAGGGCGAGAACCCAGCCCCGCACAGCGGGGCGGTTCAAGTCCGAGACGGAGGGAAGCCGGGCGTCGCGAACAGGCGAAGCGTGACAATCGAAGGAACCTCAAGGGGCCGCTGTCATGGACAGCGGCCCCTTTTTCTGCCAAAGCTCTGTACATTTTCCGCAAAAACAGGTATGATCATATTTATTGTATAAAACCGGCCGAGGCCTGGCCGCGGGAGGGGTGAAAGGATGAAGCTGAATCTGGAGGAGGCCCTGCGCTACGCGGGGGTGCCCTCTCCGCCGCCGGAGGAGCTGCGCCGGGAGATGGAGGACGTGGCCGCCGGGCTGACGACGGCCGTCACCCCCCGGTGGCGGTGGCGGCTGTTCGACCTGGAGCACACGCCGGAGGGGCCGTACCTGCCGGCGCTGAACCTGCTCCTGCCCGGCCGGACGGCGGCGCTCATGCTAAAGGAGTGCACCCAGGCCGCCCTGCTGGCCTGTACCCTGGGGGCGGTGTTTGACGCCAGGCTCCGGGCCGTCCAGGCCCGGGACATGACGAAGGCCGTCCTGCTGGACGGCTGCGGCAGCGCCTGGGTGGAGGCCGGCTGCGACGCGGCGGAGGGGGAGGTCTCCGCCCGCCTGCCCGGCCGCTTTCTCACCGACCGGTTCAGTCCGGGGTACGGCGACCTGCCCCTGTCCCTCCAGCCCACCCTCTGCGGAGCCCTGGACACCCAGCGCACCCTGGGGCTGTATGTGACGGACAGCTGCCTGTTGAATCCGGGAAAATCGGTCACCGCCATTGTGGGCGTCACCGACCGGCCCCAGATGGCCCGGGTGCGGGGGTGCCGTTATTGCTCCATGAACCAGACCTGTCAACTGCGCAAAGGAGGAAAGAGCTGTGGGCTCTCTTGATTTTACCGATAACCTGATCTTTCTGGACGGGGCCATGGGCACCGTCCTCCAGCAGCGGGGCCTGCCCGCCGGCGGGCAGCCGGAGCTGCTCAACCTGACCCGGCCGGAGCTGCTGGAGGAGATCCACCGGGAATACATCGCCGCGGGCAGCCAGATCATCTACGCCAACACCTTCGGGGCCAACGCCCGCAAGCTGGCCCCCACCGGCCACGGCGCGGAGGAGGTGGTTACCCAGGCCGTCCGTATTGCCAGGAAGGCGGCGGAGGGCACCGAAACCCTGGTGGCCGTGGACATGGGCCCCCTGGGGGAGCTGCTGGAGCCCATGGGGAGCCTGTCCTTTGAGGAGGCCTACAACCTCTTCCGTGAGGTGGCGATGGCCGGGGCCCGGGCCGGGGCGGATCTGGCGGTGATCGAGACCATGACCGATCTGTACGAGGCCAGGGCCGCCCTGCTGGCTGTCAAGGAGAACACCGATCTGCCTGTCCTGGTCACCCTGTCCTTTGAGACCGGCGGGCGCACCTTCACCGGCTGCACCATTCCCTCCATGGCCCGGACGCTGGAGGGCCTGGGGGCCGACGCCATCGGTCTGAACTGCTCCCTGGGGCCGGATCTACTGCTCCCCCTGGTGAAGGAGCTGTGCGCAAGCACCCGCCTGCCGGTGATCGCCAAGCCCAACGCTGGCCTGCCCGACCCGGTGGACGGCCATTACCACATGGATCCGGAGAGCTTCGCCCAGGCCCTGCTCCCCTGCTGGGAGGCGGGTGTGACCATCTTCGGCGGCTGCTGCGGCACCACGCCGGACTACATCCGCCGGGTGCGGGAGGTTCTGGCGGGCAGGGCCCCCGTCCGCCGGGCGTACCGGCCCGTCTCCTTTCTGTGCACCCCCACCGTCCCCCTGCCCATTGACGGGGTGCGCACCATCGGGGAGCGGATCAACCCCACCGGCAAGAAGCGGTTCCAGCAGGCCCTGCTGGAGGGGGATCTGGACTACATTCTGGACGTGGGCATCCAGGAGGTGGACGCGGGGGCGGACATTCTGGACGTGAACGTGGGCTACCCCGGCGTGGACGAGGTGGACATGCTGCCCCGGGTGGTCAAGAAGCTCCAGAGCGCACTGGACGTGCCCCTCCAGCTGGACTCCTCCAACCCCGCCGCCCTGGAGGCCGGCCTGCGGGTGTACAACGGCAAGGCGGCGGTGAACTCCGTCAACGGCGATCCGGCGGTGCAGGAGAAGATCCTGCCCATTGTGAAGAAGTACGGCGCGGCGGTGGTGGGCCTGGCCCTGGATGAGAGGGGCATCCCCCAGAGCGCCCGGGAGCGGGTGGACATCGCCCGCCGCATCCTGGAGGCCGCCCTGGCCCACGGCATCCCCAAAGAGGACGTGTGGATCGACTGCCTGACCCTCACCGTCTCCGCCCAGCAGGGGCAGGCCAGGGAGACCCTCGCCGCCCTCCGGGCCGTACGGGAGGAGCTGGGCCTCCAGACCGTGCTGGGTGTGTCCAACATCTCCTTCGGCCTGCCCAACCGCGCCCTGGTCACCGAGACGTTTCTGGTGCAGGCCCTGGAGGCGGGGCTCACCCTGCCCATACTCAACCCCAACCAGAAGGCCATGATGGACGCGGTGGCCGCCTTCCGGGTGCTGTCCGGGGAGGACGAGGGATGCCGGGCCTACGTGGCCCGCTTCGCCGGGGAGAGTGCCCCGGCGGCATCTGCCGCCCCCGCCGCCGACACCGGCATGACCCTGGAGGACGCGGTGATCCGCGGCCTCCGCGCCGACGCCGCCCGGCTGGCCAAGGCGGCCCTGGAGACCGAGGAGCCCCTGTCCCTGGTGAACAACCGGCTGATCCCCGCCCTGGACACAGTGGGCAGCGGCTACGAACAGGGCACCCTGTTCCTCCCCCAGCTGCTCAGCGCCGCCCAGGCGGCCCAGGCCGTGTTTGAGGTGCTGAAGGACGCCCTGGCCCGCACCGGCGGCGGCATGGAGGCCAAAGGGGCCCTGGCGGTGGCCACCGTCCGTGGGGACATCCACGACATCGGCAAGAACATCGTCAAAACCGTGCTGGAGAACTACGGCTATCAGGTCATCGACCTGGGCCGGGACGTGCCTCCCCAGGCTATCTGTGACGCGGTGGCGGAGGGGCGCATCCCCCTGGTGGGCCTGTCCGCCCTGATGACCACCACCCTGCCCGCCATGGAGGAGACCATCCGGATGCTCAAGGCCCTGCCCGAGCCCCCCGCCGTCTTTGTGGGCGGCGCGGTGGTGACGCCGGAGTACGCCCAGCGGATGGGGGCGGACTACTACGCCAAAGACGCGCGGCAGAGCGTGGAGATTGCGCGGGAGGTGCTGGGCGCATGAGTAAAATCGCATATACCCCGGAGCATC
This sequence comes from Flavonifractor sp., assembly GCF_019422385.1. Classification (NCBI taxonomy): domain Bacteria; kingdom Bacillati; phylum Bacillota; class Clostridia; order Eubacteriales; family Oscillospiraceae; genus Flavonifractor; species Flavonifractor sp. The sequence continues at coordinate 10,973 of NZ_JAHZDL010000056.1, read as the reverse complement.
CCCTGCTGTTCGACGGGGCCATGGGCACCCTGTTCGCCGCCCTGCCCGGCCGGGCGGGGGAGCGGTGCGAGGGTGCCAGCCTCACCCACCCAGAGGAGATCTCCGCCATCCACCACGCCTACCTGGAGGCGGGGGCCAGTGCCATCAAGACCAACACCTTCGGTCTGGGGACGGAGCTGGCCCAGGGGAATGAGGCCCTGGCCGGGGAGCTGATTGCCGCCGCCAGCCGCCTGGCCCTGGAGGCCGCCGCTCCCTATGGGGCCCTGGTATTCGCCGATCTGGGCCCCATACCCGGGGACAGTCCCCGGAGCCCCGAGGAGCTCTTCCTCCTCCAGGCGGAGCAATTTGTCAGCGCAGGTGTGACCCACTTTTTGGTGGAGACCCTGTCCTCCGACGAGGGTATCCCCCAGCTGGCCGCCTGGCTGGAGGCGAACTGCCCGGAGGCGTTTTTGATTGTCTCCTTTGCCGTGGGGCCCGACGGCTTCACCCGGGAGGGCCTGTCCGGCCGGGCGCTGCTGAAGCGCACGGCGGCGCTGCCCGGCGTGGATGGGGTGGGCTTCAACTGCATGTCAGGGCCCCACCACCTGCTCTCCCTGGTGCGGGGGCTGGAGCTGGAGGGAACCATGCTCTCCGTGATGCCCAACGCGGGCTATCCCACGGTGTTGGGCCGGCGCACCGCCTATCAGGGCACGCCGGACTACTTTGCCCAGCAGATGGCGCAGATCCTCCGGGCGGGGGCTTCCATCGTGGGCGGCTGCTGCGGCACCACGCCGGAGCACATCGCCCGCCTGGCCCGGCTGCTGCGGGAGGAGCCCGCCGCGCCCGCCGCAGTGGTGTCCGGCCCGGTTCAGGCGCCTGTCCGGGCCCCGGCGGGGACGGATCGGCTGTGGAGCAAGCTGGAGCGGGGGGAGAAGGCCGTGGCGGTGGAGCTGGATCCCCCGGCCAACGACGATATCGCCCCCTTCCTGTCCGGTGTGGGCACCCTGCGGGACGCGGGGGCCGACGTGATCACCATCGCCGACTGCCCCGTGGGGCGTCCGAGGGCGGACAGCTGCCTGCTGGCCTGCAAGCTCAAGCGGGAGCTGGGGGTGGAGCCCCTCCCCCACATGACCTGCCGCGACCGGAACCTGAACGCCATCAAGGCCCTGCTGCTTGGATTGTCCATGGAGGACGTGCACAACGTGCTGCTGGTCACCGGCGACCCCGTGCCCAGCGAGAGCCGGGACGAGGTCAAGAGCGTGTTCAACTTCAACTCCCGCAAGCTGGCCCGCTACGTCAGCTCCCTGGGGGAGGACACCTTCTCCACCCCCTTCCGCCTGTTCGGCGCGCTGAACCTCAACGCCCGCAACTTCGACGTGCAGCTCCGCCTGGCCCGGGAGAAGGAGGACTGCGGCATCCGGGGCTTCCTGACTCAGCCGGTGCTGTCCAAAGAGGCGCTGGACAACCTGAAACGGGCCCGGGAGGTTCTGAAGGGCAGGCTGCTGGGCGGCATCTTCCCGGTGGTCAGCTACCGCAACGCCTGTTTTTTGAACAACGAGGTGGCGGGCATCCGGGTGTGTGAGGAGATCATCCGGCTCTACCGGGACAAGAGCCGGGAGGAGGGCGAGGAGATCGCCCTGACCGTCTCCGCCGCCATCGCCAAGGAGATCGCGCCCTTTGTAGACGGCTTCTACCTTATGACCCCCTTTCAGCGGGTGGGACTCATCGCCCGGCTCCTGAACCGTCTCCGGGCGGACGGCCTTCTCTGACCGCGCCGGCATCTCTCCCCCGGATGCGAGCATCAATCCCTGTCTGATTCAGTAAAAATGGCACACCTGGAAATGATGGAGGCCCTCAGCGAGACGGGGCGACCGGAAGCGGGGTATAACGACGCTTTGGCCTACCGCCCTCCATACTCAGCTTTTAACTTCTCCTGTGCCTGTTTTCACATCCTCATCTTGTTTGCGGCCTCTTGTCCTATACATTTCTGTACCATCAGATTTATTCTCACTGCCCGGCAGAGTGCAGTTCCTTTGATACCAATCAGTTTCTCTATCTTCTGCGCAGCATGTTTAGCATAATAAAGCTCCAAATGTCTGCCGAATCTTTGCCGGCTATACCCGGAGAATCCGGGCGCAGCCGCAGGCGCGCATACTGTCCCGGTCCTCAGACTGATCAAGCGGGCATAAGAGAGCCCCCGACCACGGAATCCAGTTCCGTGGTCGGGGGCTTTTCCGCGCCGTCTTGGACGCATGGCTGTGGTTACATCTGGGCGAAGCGGGCCAGGATCTGGGCCAGCTCGGCGCGGGAGGCGGTGCCGGCGGGATCCAGCCGTCCGCCGTCCTTGCCGGTCAGCAGGCCCTCGCCCACTGCCCAGCGCAGGGCGTCCACCGCGTAATCGGACGCGGACGCCGCGTCCGTGAAGCCGTCCAGGGAGCCGGTGGGCTCGGGGGAGCCGGCGTAGCGGTACAGGATCACCGCCAGCTGCTCCCGGGTCAGACTGTCCTCAGGGCCGAAGCTGCCGTTGTCGTAGCCGGTCACATAGCCGTTGGCCGCCGCCCAGTTCACCGCGTCGGCGTACCAGGCGGAAGCTGCCACGTCGGGGAAGCCCGCCGCAGTGGAGGCCGTGCCGTCGGCCAGGTTGTACAGCACCTGGGCCGCCATGGCCCGGTTCAGCAGCATGCCGGGCGCGAAGCTGACGGAGCTGGTGCCGTCCATGATGCCGTTCTCATAGCAGTACGCCACCGCGTCGTAGTACCATGCGCCCTCCGCCACGTCCAGGAAGGGCAGCTGGGCCTCCTCCGTCTGAGCGCCGGTCTGGCGGAAGGTGGCGGAGATGGTGTGGTCCTCCCGCACATTCTCGAAGGTGTAGCGGCTCACCGCCCCCACGCTCTCGCCGTCCACCTCCACGTCGTAGATCTCATACCCGTCGTCGGCGGTGATGCGGAAGGTCTGGTTCTCGCCCCGGCGCACCCGCACACGGCCGTCCGGGCTGATATCGCCGCCACGGCCCGCGTCGGCCTCAATGTCGTACCGCCGCACACTGCTGGAGCTGCCGGAGGAACTGGAGCCGTGGTCGTCGTCCTTGTAATCCCACTCCGCAGTCAGAGTGACCGTCTTTGTCACGTTGTAAGGATCGCTCACGCGGGTGTTTCCGTCATACCAGCCCTCAAAGGTGTAGCCGGAGCGGCTGGGGGTGGGAAGGTCGATCGCTGTATCCTCGCTGACTTCGTAAGTGAGATCATCCGTCCTGCCGTCGTTGAACTTCAGGGTAACGGTATATGTTGCCTCGCCGGGCTCGGTGTTCACCGCAGTCACCGTATCGCCGGGCTTGGCTGCGGCGATGGCATCCTCCACGCTGGGGTAATAGCTGTAGGGGGCGTCGGGGTTGGAGGCGCTCTTCAGCTGAGCCTTGACGGTTTCCGCCAGATAGTCCTTATCAACGGGCTTCGCAAAGTGGCCGCTGGTGACCTCGATGCCAGCCTTTGCGGCCTCTCCGGCCCCGTTGGTCGCCTCAATGGTGCCGAAGGTGCCGTCGCCCTGGATCACCAACTTGTGCGTGTCTGCGTTGGTGCTGTCATACACGATTTTGCCGTTAATAGTGCCGGTATAGCTCTCATCAAATGCGACGTTGGCAGAGGGATAGCTGGCAAATTCGCAGACATCAAACGCAATTGTCTCATCGCTGGTGGTAATCACATCCGTATCGCCCTTGAAGGTGATATTGCCGTTGTTGAAGCTCAGTGCGTAATTCTCATCCGGCTGCTGGTTTTGGGCATAGATGTGCATATCCTCCAGGGTCAGATTGGCGTAGTTCTGAATGATGCGCTTGATATTATTTGCGCCCTCGGCAATACGGATGGTGCCGTTTTTGAGGGTGATGGTAGAATCCTTCAGGAGCTGGAAGCCATTGGTTTCTGTACCGGAAGAGCCAGCCCCGGGACCGATCAGCGTATAGGTGTATCCACCAAAATCAATGGTAAAGTTCTTGTCCTCAGGCACCGAGAGTCCAGTGGCATTGTCAATATCCCGCAGGATATAGATCGTGCCGCCGTTACCTACCTTTTCAATCGCCTCGGCCAGGGTGTCATAGGTCTCGCCGCCCACCATGATTGCCTTGTCGCCGGTATTGGTGGTCAGTTCTCCATCCACAGTGCTGTTGACAATGACGATTGTCTCTGCGGTGGTGCCCTCCGGCACACTGCCGACGGTGCTGTTGACCACGCTCATGGTGCCGTCGGTGTCGTTGGACACCTGTCCGCTCACGGTGGCGCCGTCGGTGATGGCCACGTCCGCTTTGCCGCTGTTGGTCACATTGCCGCTGACTTTGGCGTCCTGGGTAATGGTCATCTGGGCGCCGTCCTGGCTGTCTGTGAGGACAATGGAGCCGCTCAGCGTACCGCCGGTAATCTCAATGTCGCCGCTGTGCTTTGCACCGCCCATTGTGGTGATGACCGTGTTGCTATCCCCGGCGTTGAAGGTGCCGCCGTTGATGGTCAGCTCACCCTGATCCTTGCTGTCGTCGAGGTAGCCGTTCAGGATCACACCGCTGGAGGCGCTTTCAGCGTTAAAGGTACCGCCGTTGACGGTAGCGATATTCCAGTTCAGGAACGCTGCCTGGGACATGCTGGTAAAGGTACCGTCATTGATGGTCAGTTCACCGTAGTCATCGTTCTTGATGGTGTTCAGGCCGCCGTTGAAGGTGCCGCCGTTGATGGTCAAGACAGAGTTCTTTCCATCTGTATTTTTACTTCCGTCAGCCCAGCCATTATGAACCATGCTGGAATAGGCACCCGTGTTTTCAACGGTAGCGCCGTCTTCAATGGTCATAACACCGTAGTTTTCCAGGGTATAGTAGGAATTTCCGCCGTTGTTGTCCGCGTCAGTTCCAGCCTCCTGGCTGCGCTTCAGCGTAACGTTCTCCACAACCGCGGTACCATAGTTCACCAAAGCCGCCTTGCCGTGGGTCACATTGTCCACGGTGCCGTCGCCGGTGATGGTCAGCGTGCCGTTGTTGGTGATGGTATGGCCGCTTACATTGGTCAGAGTTCTGTCGTTCAGATCCAGGGTCAGTTCCGCATCCTTGGGGATTACAATATCCTCTTTGGTGTCTTTCAGCAACGTCACTGTGTCGCCGTCTTTGGCGGCGGCAATGGCGGCAAAGAGGGAGTTATAATACTTGCCACCCACAGAAGCGACAGCATTTTCCTCTGTCAGCGGTGCAACTACCCAGTTGCCATTGCTATCCGTGGTTATATTGCTGGACGGATCTAGATATTCGCTCACGTTGCTGGAGAAGGTGCCACCTGTGATAGTAATTGCTCCCTCTCTTGTCACTTCTTGGGCATTCAAAGGATCCAGATAGTTCCCTCCATTAATCGGGATCGTACTGTTCACAGGGTCATTATAGTCACTGCCAATCCATACAGCATAGGTTTTCCCATCGAAAGTTCCATCATTAACTGTTACAACTGCCTGCATCGGATCTTGCCCAAGTCCATCATTGGACACATATAGGCCATAATAATCTGTGGAGGAATAGCTTCCCCCGTTTACTACAGCAGTACCACCATCCACCGCCAATGCACCATGGGCACCTGTTACTTTTACCTCTTTTTCGGGAGCTGGAGTGATTTCCAATTCTCCGGTAGAAATAATTGCATAGGTTCGTTTACTGGCCCCCTCAAAAGTACCTCCAGTAATCAGCGCGTTACCAGAGTTATTCAAACAACCCGGCCCATATTGATCACTGGCAGAGCCTATATGCTCTGTCTTAAAGGTGCCACCATTGACCGTCAAGTCTGCCTCATTCCAAACTGCAGCCCCACCGTTCCCATCCACATCTATAAAGGTGCCACCATTGATCACCATAACCCCTTCACCTAGGTTCTGGACTCCTCGTGCTCTAATGGCCCCTTCACCAGCAGAATCTTGTATAACCAAAATACCATAATTGTTAATCGCATAGTAGTGTCTACCCTCTGACTGTTCAGTCGTGCTCAACTCGCACCCATTCAGATCCAATGTAACATCCTGTCCCTCAACTACAGGAATACAACCACTAATAATTTCCACATCACTTAGTAACTTAACAAGAATATCGCCTCTAGCTTCCTGAAATGCCCGGAAAAAAGTTTCCTGGTTGTCATATTGAACCGGACTTCCCTCATCAATAGACATTTCGACAAAGGCTACGTCCCCGTCCGTCGCCCAGGCCGGCACCTGGATTATGGACAGAATCATCATTACCGCCATAATCATGGGTAGAATCCGCCGTTTCATACACATCCTCCTTCAAACTTTGTTAAGCCGCCGGTTTCCAGAGATCACCGTCTTTTGCAAAGCAAAAGACGGTAAGCGCGCCGACGCGCTTCGGATTCATCCCTATCCTACTACAATTTCCAGTCATTATCAAGTATATCGTCAGAATTTTATATATGTACTTATCCGCTTCAACAGTTTGGTATAGATACCGTCCATCTCCCACTCGTTGGTGTACGCCAGCAGGCCCTCGGCGGGCAGCCAGCCCACCTTGGTGTTCTCCCCCTCCCGGAAATGGAGGGGGTCGCGGTCGTCGGCGGTCAGCAGGTAGGTGACATTCAGGTGCTGGTGGGAGGGCACCCATTCCCCCCGCTTCACATGGCCCCACACGGGCAGGATGTCCAGGGAGGCGATGGCGGTGCTCAGGGGCTTGATGTGCTCCACTCCGGTCTCCTCCCTGGCCTCCCGCAGGGCCACGGAGAGCAGATCCCCGTCCCCGTCAGCGTGGCCCCCCGTCCAGGCCCACACCCGGTACAGGTTGTGGTGGGCCATGAGCACGCGGGTGCCGTCGCCGTTGACCACGAAGCCGGAGGCGGTCAGGTGGGCGATTTTATTCTCCCGGGTGAGGATGGTGTCGGGAAAGAGGCGGAGGTACTCCAGAAACATGGCCTTGTCTCCCGCCTCCGCCTCATCCCGGGGCTCGTAGGCCAGAATGTCATCCAGGTACATGTCCGTCACGCCTCCGATAGGTCACATAGCGGAAGGGGATGCCCTCATGCTCCAGGGGCGCCCCCTCCTCCGCAATAAGCCAGGACGGGTCGCCGTCCAGATTGGGGAAAAAGGCGTCCGCCCCTTCCCACGCCTTGCCGATTTTGGTGATATAGGCCGTGTCGCACCCGTCCAGCAGGGCGGCGTAGACACTGGCTCCGCCGATGACGAAGGAATCCGCCGGGGCGGCGGCGCGCAGCGCCTCCAGCGACCGGAACACCTCCGCCCCCTCCGGGGCGAAGGCCGGATCCCGGGACAGGATCAGGTTTCGCCGGTTTTTCAGGGGCCGCCCGCCGGGGAAGGTAGCCAGGGTCTTGCGGCCCAGGATCACCGGGTGCCCGGTGGTGAGGGCCTGAAAGCGCCTGAGATCGGCGGGGAGATAGCACAGCTGATCCCCCCCCTTTCCGATGGCCCAGTTCTGATCCACCGCCGCGATCACATACATGCCGCCGCCCCCCTTACACCGCCACCGGGATGGGCGTGTCCAGGGGGTGGAACCGGTAGCCCTCCAGGCGGAAGCTGTCCCTGGTGAAGGCGTAGAAGTCGGTGACCGCCGGATCCATCCACAGCGCCGGGGCGTCGTAGGGCTCCCGGGCGATGATCTCCTCCACCACCGGCACGTGGCGGTCGTAGATGTGGGCGTCGGCGATCACGTGGAGCAGCTCCCCCGCCTCCAGCCCCGACACCCGGGCCAGCATGTGCACCAGGACGGCGTACTGCATCACGTTCCAGCCGTTGGCGGTGAGCATGTCCTGGCTGCGCTGGTTGAGCACGGCGTTGAGGGTTTTCCCCGACACGTTGAAGGTCACCGACCAGGCGCAGGGGTAGAGGGCCATCTCGTGGAGGTCGTGGTGGTTGTACAGGCTGGTGAGAATCCGCCGGGAGGCCGGGTTGTGCTTCAGGTCGTAGAGCACCCGATCCACCTGATCCATCTCCCCCTCGGGATAGACGTGCTTCACCCCCAGCTGGTAGCCGTAGGCCTTGCCGATGGAGCCGCTCTCGTCCGCCCAGGCGTCCCAGATGTGGGAGTTCAGATCGCGGATGTTGTTGGACTTCTTCTGCCAGATCCACAGCAGCTCGTCCACCGCGCTCTTGAAGGCCATCCTCCGGATGGTCTGCACCGGGAACTCCTCCCGCAGGTCGTAGCGGTTGACGATGCCGAACTTCTTCACCGTGTGGGCAGGGGTTCCGTCCTCCCACCGGGGGCGCACCTCCTGCTCCGTGTCCCACACCCCGTGGGCCAGGATGTCCTTACAGTTCTGGATAAACAGCTCGTCGGCGCGGCTCATGGCGGTCCTCCTCCATCTGCGTTTTGCCCAGCATACCACATTTTCCGGCAAAAGGCAAACCCTGCGGTTTCGTCATTTTCTGTGGAAAAATCCCCCAAATCATGGTATACTGTAGGGGATTAAAGGAAGGAGTTGTCCGCCATGAAGCAGCCTCTCCCCGTCCACGTGGGCCAGCGCAACGTGAAAACCGCCCTCTCCGCCTCCCTGTGCGCCCTGATCTACTACTTTCTGGGCCGCAACCCGGCCTTTGCCTGCATCGGCGCCATCTTCGGCATGGGGGCCGACATGGAGCACTCCAGGCTCCACGGCGGCAACCGCCTGTTCGGCACCGTGATCGGCGGGTTCCTGGGCATCCTTGTGTACCGGATCTACCTGATCTTCTACCCCGACGGCGGGCACCACCTGCTGCTGGTGCCCCTGCTCTTCGGGGGGATCGTGGTGCTCATCATTCTGGCCCAGTTCTTCTGGGTGGGGGCGGTGCAGCCCGGCGGGGTGGTGCTGTGCCTGCTGCTGTTCTCCATCGGGCCGGACAACTATGTCTCCTACTCCCTCAACCGCATGCTGGACACCGGCGTGGGGGTGGCCATGTCCCTGCTGATCAACTGGGCCCTCCCCCGGGAGCGGCTGGAGCGCTGGCTGGCCCCCTTCTACCGCCGCTCCCGGGGGGAATAGCTGCGCGCTCACCCCTCCAGGCCGTAGTATTCACACATCCGGGCCACCGCCACCGGGGCCTCCACCGGGGGTACCCACAGGTCTGGCAGATAACCGATGCCGTCCCGGTTTTCCATGGTATCATGAAAGCACAGGCCGGTACCGAAGTAGAGCTCTACCCCCGTGTTGGGCAGGTAGAGGTGCATGTTGTTGGGAACCAGGGCACAGCCGCCGCTTGGAGCCCCCACCACCAGCGTGTTCTCCACCGAGTGCAGATGCTCCACTACAGTCTCTCCGGAGGAAGCGGTGCCTCCGTCTGTCAGCAGAAAGGTATAGCCTTCCCGCTCCACCCAGTCGCCCCCTGAGGAACTGACGCCCCAGGTGCCCATCCATTCCTCCGGATAGCTCAACGTCGAGTTCTGGCGGCGCAGCTGGCTGTATCGCTGCCCAAAAGCCTGGCGGGGCTGGGCGGGCTGGCCCGTCCACCCCTCGAACCAGCTCATGAACCACCGGTCGCTGCCGCCGGGGTTCCCCCGCACGTCGAAGATCAGCAGGGGCGCGCCGGCGTACTCCCCGCCGCAGGAGGCAAACCACTCCAACTGCTCTTCCTCGCCAGACCTCTCTGCATACATCCGGTGGGACTCCAGCATGGGGATCCCCTGGCACTGGCCCTCCGAAAAGGCGGTACCACTGAGTGTCCTCACCGGCTTGCACTGCGTCCAGTTCAGCCCGTCATATTCCCCGACGGTGTCCGGCAGGTCGCTCCCGTCGCGGCTCAGGGCGTAAAAGCCGTAGGTGATAGCCCCGTCCGGGCCGATGGTGGGCTTGATATAATCTTCGTCCAGTCCTGTGGGATCGTCGATGTACACGCCGGGGACATAATAGGGGGAAAGTTCATAGGGCTCAATCAGGTGGCGGTTGTCAACGACGAAATGCCCGTCCCGCACCACCGGGGACAGCACGGCATACAGGGCGTCCGCCACCGCGTCCGCCAGGGGGAGGGCGGGGTCGGCCTCCTCCAGCCGGGCCAGGGCGTCCTCCCGCAGGCCGTCAAACACCTCATCGCCGCCGAAGTACTCGTAGGCCCCGTAGGTGGTGCGCAGGAGGGTGAAGGCGGTCTCCACGTCCTCTCTGGCCTGCTCCAGGGTCAGATTTTCCGCCGGGTCATGGGGCGTCAGCAGTACCTCCATCTCCTCATCGGTGAAGGTGTGGTTCTGGTCGGTGAAGTCCGGCGTCCAGGCCGTGATGTCCAGAGAGGGCCCGTCCTCGATGACGGCCCGCCTTGTCTCGTTGACCTCGTCCAGAAAGGCGTGGAAGTCCACCGCCGCGGCCGGGGTTGGGGTGGGCGAAGGGGTCGCCTCCGCCGTGGGGGACGGCGAGGGCCCCGGGGCCGGGGCGCACCCGGCCAGCAGGGCCAGGGACAGCGCCAGGGGCAGGAGCTTCCTTTTCATTTCACGACGCTTCCTCTCCATCCATTTTCATGTGTTTCGGTCATTTCGACCGTTTTTATTACGTTGTGTAATCCCACGCCGGGGGCATACACCTCGGTGTAGTCGGGGGCGTGGCCCCGCCACAGGCCGTCCTTCTCCTCCTCAAAGAGCACCGGCGCGGTGCGGCCGATCCCCCCGGCCAGCCAGGCGGCCCGCAGCTCCGCCGCCACCTCTGCGGCCCGATGGGCCCGCTCCTCCTTTTCCGTCCGGGGCACCTGACCGGGCATGGAGGCCGCCGGGGTGCCGGAGCGGCGGGAGTAGGGGAAGATGTGCAGGGCGGAGAAGGCGCACTTACGCACAAAGTCCAGGGTCTGGGCAAACTCCGCCTCGGTCTCCCCGGGGAAGCCCACGATCAGGTCGGTGGTGATCCCCGGCCGGTCAAAGTGGCCTCTCAGTAATTTTACGCTCTCATAATACCGCTCGGAATCATATTTCCGGTTCATCCGCTTCAGGGTGGCGTCGCACCCCGACTGCATGGACAGGTGGAAGTGGGGGCACAGGTTGGGCAGGGCGGCGGCCCGGCGGCAGAAGTCCT
>NZ_JAHZDL010000055.1:0-17058 GCF_019422385.1 Flavonifractor sp. | reverse complement strand
TGATGACGATGGCCTTGCCGTCGGCGCGCATGTTGCGCAGCACGGCGAAGAGCTTCTCCGTCTCCTGGGGGGTGAGGACGGCGGTGGGCTCGTCCAGGATCAGGATGTCCGCCCCCCGGTAGAGCACCTTGATGATCTCCACCGTCTGCTTCTCCGACACGGACATGTCGTAGACCTTCTTGTCCGGGTCGATGTCGAAGCCGTATTTCTCGCTGATCTCCTTCACCCGGCGGCCGGCGGAGCGGATGTCAAATCTCCCCTTCCCCTCCAGGCCCAGGACGATGTTCTCCGCCGCGGTGAACACGTCCACCAGCTTGAAGTGCTGGTGGATCATGCCGATGCCCAGGGCGTAGGCGTCCTTGGGGGAGCGGATGGTGACCTCCTTCCCCTCCACGAAGATGTGCCCCTCGTCGGGGAAGTAGATGCCGGAGATCATGTTCATCAGGGTGGTCTTGCCGCTGCCGTTCTCCCCCAGCAGGGAGAGGATCTGCCCCCGCTTCACGTCCAGATCGATGTGGTCATTGGCAACCACGCTGCCGAAGCGCTTGGTGATCCCCTTGAGCTGGATTGCACTGGTACCTTCCAAGCCCAGCCTCCTTTCCCGGCCCCGGGGGGCCGAAGTTCTCTCGTCTCTCTTACAACTGCATGATAACAAATTTTTGGAAGTGTGTAAACCAAAAATCCCAAAAGCATGCGGGGGCCGGCCAGAAGGCCGGCCCCCATGGGCGTCTGTTCCGATTACTCCTCGGTGATGCCGTCGATGATGTAGCAGAACTGGGGCGCGGACAGGCCGCCCTCCTGGCTCAGATCGGACTCGGCAAAGTACTCGCCCTCGCCGATGCTCCACACCTCGCCGTCGGGATCCTGGGCGGGATGGCCGGACAGGGGGCCGGCGAACACGTGCAGGCCGTCGGCCAGCTCGGCCTCGGCGGCCTCCAGGGCCTCGGCGGTGCCGGGGGCGGCGATGGCCTCGTTCAGGGTGGTGAGCTTGACGGAGCCGTCAGCGTAGCCGGCAGTCCAGTCCTGGGCGAACTCCTCGCCGTTGGCCACGGCGGAGATGGCGTAGACAAAGTAGGGGGCCCAGTCCACGCGGCAGGAGATGATGCTGGACTCGGGGGCCACGCCGGTCATGTCGTTGTTGTAGCCGCAGTGGAACACGCCGGCATCCTGGGCGGCGGTGGCGGGGGTGGTGTTGTCGGAGTGCTGGGAGATGAGCACGCAGCCCTCGTCGGCCAGGGCGGCGGCGGCGGCAGCCTCCTCAGAGGCGTTGGACCAGCTGTTCACGTACTTGACCTTCATGGTCACGCTGGGGCACACGCTCTTGGCGCCCAGGTAGAAGGCGGTGTAGCCGGAGACCACCTCGGCGAAGGGGAAGGCGGCCACGTAGCCGATGACGGCCTCGTCGGCGGTGATGGTGCCCTCGTCGATGAGCTGCTGCAGCTTCATGCCGCCGGCCACGCCGGCCAGGTAGCGGCCCTCGTAGATGTTGGCGAAGGCGTTGTGGGTGTTGGCCAGATCGTCCACAGCGGAGGCCTGGTTGGTGCAGGAGATGAACTCAATCTCCGGATAGTCGGGGGCCACCTTGAGCATGTAGGACTCAAAGCCGTAGGAGTTGTTGATGATGATCTGGCAGCCGGCGTCGGCCAGCTCGATGTTGGCGTCCTCGCAGCCGGAGTCCTCCAGGATCTGGGTCTTGTAGACCCACTCCACGTTGATGCCCTGCTCGGCCAGCTGAGCGGTGGCCTCCTCCACGCCGCGCATGAAGTTGTAGGTGTAGCCCTGGTCGTTCTCGTCGCCGATGCACACCATGCCAACCTTGATGGTCTTGGCCTCATCGCCGGCGGGGGTGGTCTCCCCGGCGGGGGTCTCGGCAGCGGGGGTCTCCCCGGCAGGGGTCTCGGCGGGCTCGTTGCCGCCGCCGCAGGCGGCCAGGCCGAACACCATGGCGCCCGCCAGGAGCATTGCAAGCAGTCTCTTCTTCATAAACAGGTTCCTCCTTATCACATTCAGACAGTATCGGATCCTCTATTCCAAACGGCTGCCCGCGCGGGGGACGACTCTCCCCGCCCGTGGTGGACGCCAAATCATCCGCTCATCACGGAGGATGCCCTCCGCCTGCGGCAGCCGGTCTTGCTTATGTCAGTCAGTATCTCGTGCGGGAAACCATTGCCGGGCCCGTAGGGGCGGATATCATCCGCCCGAAGCCTTCCCCCCAGCGGGGGGAAGGTGGATGGCCGAAGGCCAGACGGATGAGGGGTTCCCTCGTTCCCACGCCTGGGTGCCCCTCGCGGGGCGGGCCTGCCCGGCCGGGGCCCCCATTTCTTCCCGAAGAAATGGGGGGAAAGAAGGGTCAGGGGCTTCGCCCCCTGGACCCCCAAAACGGGGGCTCATGGCGGCGGTGGGCTGTACAGGCAGGGCAAAGACCGGGTCGGCATTGCCGCCCGCTCTATCGGCACTTACGCTACAGGCGCTGCCGCGCCTCGGGCGGCACGCATCGGGATTACCCTGCAAGCCTTGAAAACTGCTGCGCTGTACCAACTTGGCCCGCCGGGCCGCCGTCGGTGCTGTGCCTCTGAAATATCAAGGAAGTCGTGGCAACTGTCCGTGGGGCGCGACGACCCGGCGCGCCCTCGGGGGTTCCCCGGCAGACAGGCGACCACAGGTCGCCCCTACATCGTCGGCCCAAGCTGCGGATCATTCGCTTCCGCGTAAACGCGAAAGCTCATTCCCTCCGCTGGGCCTCCTTCTCCCCACGCCGACCACTTCGTTGGGTCGCCGCGGGGGCCCCATTGGGTTCACCGAGTCGTCGCGCCCCACGAGGCCAGCGGTTTCGGGGACAAACGGGCGGATGATATCCGCCCCTACGGGCACGACGGTTACGGCACCCGGCCGGGCAGGCCACTCAGCAGAACTCCACGCCGTCCTCCACGCTCATGGACTTGATGCGGGCCAGGGACGTCCCAAAGCGGCCCGCCGCTTTGGGAACCCAACTTCCTTTTCGCGCTGGGGCAACTGAATTGCCCCAGGGCCAAAACGCTCGTACGGCGCGGGCGCCGCCCCGCTTCGCGGGGCCCCGTGGAGTCCCTGGCCAATCAGCCGGGCACAATGGGACGCCTTAGCAGAACTCCACGCCGTCCTCCACACTCATGGACTTGATGCGGGCCAGGGACTCCACCCGCACGCCCATGCCGCGGATGAGATCGCCGCCGGGCTGGAAGGCCTTCTCCACGGCGATGCCGGCCCCCACCAGGGTGGCGCCGGCGTCCCGCACCAGGTTGATCAGGCCCTGCAGGGCGCTGCCGTTGGCCAGGAAGTCGTCGATGAGGAGCACCCGGTCCTCGGGGAGCAGGAACTCCTTGGACACGATGATGTCGTACACCTTGCCGTGGGTAAAGGACTCCACCTTGGAGGTGTACACGTCCCCGGCGATGTTCTTGGTCTTGTTCTTCTTGGCGAAAATCACCGGACAATCAAAAAACTGCGCAGTTACGCACGCGATCCCGATCCCCGATGCTTCGATGGTCAAAATCTTGGTAACTCCGCAGTCTCCGAACAGGCGCAGGAACTCTTTCCCCATCTCCTGAAACAGCTTCACATCCATCTGATGGTTCAGGAAGCTGTCCACCTTCAGCACGCCGCCCTCCCGGATCTTGCCATGGGTGCGGATGCGCTCCTCCAGCAGCTTCATATAGTCCTCTCCTTACTCCACAGAAAAAGATAGTTTTATTGTATCGAATTTTGGAAGTCCCTGCAACTGACTATATTCTATCAAAAATCCCCGGGCCCGTCACGTGTTTTTAGAAAAATTATACGGAAGAAATGCCCAAACTCCGGCCCTCGCTTTTGTGCATCCTGTTTTTTGGTTGTACTCCGTGTCGGTTTTTGGTACAATGCTGGTGGTTCCATATTACTGAGCAAAGGAGATCCTGCATATGATTACCGTGACGCGCCGGCTCTGCGCGGCGGCCCTGGCCGCCGTGCTGCTGCTTGCCGCCGCCCCCCTCTCCCCCGCTGCCGACGCCGCCTTTGCCGACGCCGAGGGCAGCTGGGCCGCGGACGTGATCCAGAAGGTGGAGGAATACGGACTGATGGAGGGCTACCCCGACGGCACCTTCGGCGTGGGCAGGGAGCTCACCCGGGTGGAGTTCGTCACCGTGCTGTGCCGGATGTTCTCCTGGGACACGGTGACGCCGGAGAACCCCTCCTTCTCCGACTGCTCCGCCTCCCACTGGGCCTACTCCTATGTGGAGACCGCCCTGGCCCACGGCGTCATGGACGCCGGCGGCGCCTTCCGGCCGGAGGACTACATCAGCCGGGAGGAGATGGCCGTCATGCTGGTGCGGGCCCTGGGGTACAACGAGCTGGCCGGCCAGCTCACCGACCTGTCCCTCCCCTTTGACGACGTGACGGAGAACCAGGGGTACATCGCCATCGCCTACGACATCGGCATGATCACCGGCGTGGAGGGGGCGGGCGGCCAGCTCAAGTTCCTCCCCCACGACTCCGCCACCCGGGAGGAGGCCGCCGCCATGCTGGTGCGGGTGTATGAGCGGTACACCAGCCGCGTGGACTGGCTCCACGGGTTCTACGCCTTCTCCTCCTACTCCCAGATCGACCTGACTGCCTCCATGGACGCCGTCAGCGTGGGCTGGGCCCGGATGGAGCTGGATCCGGCCAGCGGGCCGTGGCTCAACTCCACCAGCTCCAACAACAACGACTGGGTGATGCCCGCCGACCCCACCCCCGCCACCAGCTATTGGGAGGGCCGGAGCATCCCCTGCAACCTCAATGTATACGCCTCCGACGGGGATTCCATCACCCTCTCCGACGGCAGCACGGTCTCCACCGTGGACGGGGTGGTGGGCGATCCGGCCCGGCGGGCCCAGGCGGTGTCCGCCCTGGTGTCCGCCGCGGCGGACTACGCGGGGATTACCATCGACTTTGAGGCCCTGAAGGGCGCGGACACCCGCGCCAGCTTCGTCACCTTCCTCACCGAGCTGCGCGCCGCCCTGCCCGCGGACAAGAGCCTCTATGTGTGCGTCCAGCCCGACACCTGGTACGACGGCTGGGACTACCGGGGCATCGGGGAGGTTGCCGACAAGGTGATCCTCATGGCCCACGACTACCAGTGGCCCTCGGTGCCCGAGTCCTATGTGGGCACCACCAACACCTACTCCCCCGTCACCCCCTTCAACAGCGTGTACGAGGCCCTGCGGGATCTCACCGATCCGGACACCGGCGTGGCCGACCGGAGCAAGCTGGCCCTGGCCATCTCCTTCGGCACCGCCGGGTTCCGCGTGGACGAGAACGGCGTGCTGCTGGAGACCACCATCTACCACCCGGCCATGTCCACCCTGGCCGCCCGGCTGAACCAGAGCGACACCGTGGTGACCTACGACACCGCCTCCCGCAACCCTTATGCCCTCTACACCACCGAGGACGGCAGCCGCTACAAGATCTGGTACGAGAACGAGCAGAGCGTGACGGACAAGATCCAGCTGGCCCGGATGTTCGGCATCACCGGCGTGTCCCTGTGGCGCGTCGGCAACATCCCCGACACCGCCGGCTACGACGTGTGGAGCGCCGTCCTGTCCCAGCGCTGAATGATGAGACACAGGGAGGGAATCCGATGAATCGAAAACAGGTAATCCGGGAGTTCCTGCTGATGAACCTGGGCACCCTGCTGGTGAGTGTGGGGGTGTACTTTTTCAAGTTCCCCAACAACTTCTCCATGGGGGGCGTGTCCGGCATGGCCATCCTGCTGGGGGAGCTGATTCCCGCCCTCTCCCCCTCCACCTACAACACCATCATCAACGTGCTTTTTCTGATCCTCGGCTTTCTCATGCTGGACAAGAGCTTCGGCTTCCGGACGGTGTATGCCTCCATCGTCTCCGCCGCCCTGATTCAGGTCTTCGGGTGGGTGTGCCCGCTGGACGGCCCCCTCACCGACGAGCTGATGCTGGAGCTCTTCTTCGCCGTCATCCTCCCCGCTCTGGGGGCCGCCATTCTGTTCAATATCGACGCCTCCTCCGGCGGCACCGACATCATGGCCATGATCCTGAAAAAGTACACCGGCATGGACGTGGGGCGGGCCCTGCTGGTGTCCGACGTGGTGATCGCCGCGGCCGCCCTGTTTGTGTTCGACATCCGTGCCGGCCTGTGCTCCCTGCTGGGCCTGGCCCTCAAGTCGGTGCTGGTGGACAGCGCCATCGAGTCCCTCAACCGCCGCAAAGCCTTCTTCGTCATCACCTCCGACCCCGTCCACGTGTGCGACTACGTGACCCACACCCTGGTTCGTGGAGCCACTGTGTGGCAGGCCAAGGGGGCCTATACCGACCAGACCCACTACGTGGTGCTCACGGTGCTCTCCCGGGGACAGGCGGTGGCCATGCGCCGCCACCTGCGGCAGGTGGATCCCCACGCCTTCCTCATCGTGGCCAACTCCAGCGAGATCTTCGGCAAGGGTTTTCTCCGGGCCTGACAGACCGACTGTACCGCCCCGCCGGGCAGAGATCCGGCGGGGCGGTGTTTTGGTTCCAGGTGTCCAAAATCTGGAAAATATTTCCCAACCGACCCTCTTCGAGCTCCTTTGCGGAAAAATATGGTAATCTATGGTTATCAAGATTCTGCCACAAAGGAGGAATTCCGATGCCGCTGCTGCGTCGAAAAGGTCTGTTTGAGAGCAACAAGGTGGTCTTTCTGCCGATCGCCGCCATTTCCCCCAATCCGGGCCAGCCCCGGCGCCACTTTTCCCGGGCGGGGCTGGAGGAGCTGGCCGCCTCCATCGGGGAGCACGGGGTGCTCCAGCCCCTGTCGGTGAGGCGGGTGCCGGGGGGCTATGAGCTCATCTCCGGGGAGCGGCGGCTGCGTGCCTCCCGCATGGCGGGGCTGGAGGAGGTGCCCTGCATCCTGGTCAGCGTGGACGGGCAGGAGTCCTCCCTGCTGGCCCTGGTGGAGAACCTCCAGCGGCGGGATCTGGACTTCGTGGAGGAGGCCCTGGCCCTGTCCCGGCTGATCCAGACCTACCACCTGTCCCAGGAGGAGGCCGCCAAAAAGCTGGGCAAGTCCCAGTCCGCCGTGGCCAACAAGCTGCGGCTGCTCAAGCTGCCGCCGGAGGTGCTGGCCCTGCTGCGGGAGAAGGGCTTCACCGAGCGCCACGCCCGGGCCCTGCTGCGGCTGGAGACGGCGGAGCAGCAGGCCGCCGCCGCCAGGGCGGTGGTGGAGGGCGGCCTGACGGTGGCCAGGACGGAGGAGTATGTGGAGCGCCTCCTCCACCCCGCGCCGCCGGCCCGGCGGAAGCCCACCATCGTGCTCAAGGATGTGCGGCTCTTCCTCAACACGGTGAGCCGGGGCCTGTCCCTGATGAAGCAGGCCGGTGTAAAGGCAAACTGCCTGCGCCAGGAAACTGCCGACACCATCCAGCTCACCATTACCATCCCCAAGTAGGGGCGCACCTGTGCGTGCGCCCGCCTGTCTGGTGCGCCTCCCTGTTGGGCCCGTGTTTCACGTGAAACATGGGCCCGCATTTTTTAGGATTTTATGAATTTTCCGCTGTTTCACGTGAAACAGCGGAAAATCAGTTGAATTGCGCCATCTGCCGCTATATAATAGAACCTGACCCTTTGCAGTGAAGCAAAAAAGGCAGGTGTGCTATGGCTAAGACCATCGCGATTGTGAATCAAAAGGGCGGGGTGGGAAAGACTACCACCTGTGTCAATCTGGCCGCCGCCCTGAAAAATCTGGGCTGCCGGGTGCTGGTGTGCGACTTCGATCCTCAGGCCAACACCACCTCCGGCTTCGGCGTGGACAAGACCGTCTCCCCCAACATCTACGACGTGCTGCTCAACGGCTCGGAGACCCCCAAGGCCGTCCAGTCCACCCCCTACGGGGATGTGATCCCCTCCAACAAGGCCCTGGCCGGGGCCACGGTGGAGATGATCGCCCTGGAGCACCGGGAGTACCGGCTGAAAGACGCCCTGGACACGGTGTCGGACAACTACGACTACGTGTTCATCGACTGCCCCCCCTCCCTGGAGCTGCTCACCCTCAACGCCCTGTGCGCCGCGGACACAGTGCTGGTGCCCGTGCAGTGTGAGTACTACGCCCTGGAGGGCCTCAGTGATCTGCTCTCCACCATCCGCATCGTCAAGCGCTCCCTCAACCCCAGGATCGCCCTGGAGGGTGTGGTGCTCACCATGTACGACGGCCGCACCAACCTGTCCATGCAGGTGGCGGAGGAGGTCAAGCGCCACTTCCCCGGCCAGGTGTACGCCACGGTGATCCCCCGCAACGTGCGGCTCTCCGAGGCACCCAGCTACGGCAAGCCGGTGAGCGCCTACGACAGTCTCTCCCGGGGCGCGGAGGCCTACGACGCCCTGGCCCACGAGCTGCTGGAGCACAACCAATTCGCGGTGACCCGCGTGGAAAGGAAGGAATGAAGCAATGGCAATGGAACGGGGCCTGGGCCGCGGCCTGGGCGCACTGCTGGGGGACGCCGCCCTCCAGTCCCAGGAGGGGGGCTCCCTCTCCCTCCCCATCTCCCAGGTGGAGCCGGGGCTGAAGCAGCCCCGCAAGCGGTTTGACGAGGAGTCCCTCCAGGATCTGGCCGACTCCATCCGCATCCACGGGGTGATTCAGCCCCTGACGGTGCGGCGGCTGGCCTCCGGCTACTACCAGATCATCGCCGGAGAGCGCCGGTGGCGGGCGGCCAAGCTGGCCGGCCTCACCGAGGTGCCCGCCGTCATCATCGAGGCCGACGACCGGAAAGTGATGGAGCTGGGCCTGATCGAGAACCTCCAGCGGGAGGACTTGAACCCCATTGAAGAGGCCAACGGCTACAAGGTGCTGCTGGACGAGTACGGCCTCACCCAGGAGGAGGTGGCCCAGCGGGTGGGCAAATCCCGCCCGGCGGTGGCCAACGCCCTGCGGCTGCTGGCTCTGCCCGACCCGGTGCATCTCTTATTGGAGGAGGGCAAGCTGTCCGCCGGCCACGCCCGGGCCATCCTGGCGGTGCCCTCCGGGGAGCTGCAGAAGAAGCTGGCCCAGAAGGTGGTGGCGGAGGAGCTGTCCGTCCGCCAGACCGAGGCCCTGGCCAAGCGCCTGGCTGCCGGGGAAAAGGAGCCCCCCGCCCCCAAGTCTGCCGCCGGACCGGATCTCTCCCTCTATATTAAGGAGGCGGAGAAGTCCCTGGCCAGCCGGTTTGGGCGCAAGGTCCACATCGTCAACGGCCGGAAGAAGGGCAAAATCGAGCTGGAGTACTACAACCCGGAGGATCTGAACGCCCTGCTGGAGCTGCTGGAGCAGCTGCCCGGGAAAGGGGGTTCCTCCCTGTGAGCCAGGAGACCGAGAAGCAGGAGCGGGGCCGCCTCCAGCACGCCGCGGAGCACGAGCGGCCCAACAAGCGCAATTCCGTGCTGTTCTATCTGGTGATCCTCTTTGCCGCCGCCTTTGTGCTGCTGCTCATGTCCTTCCTCATGCAGCAGCGGGCCAACCAGGCCGCCCTGGACGATCTCCAGCAGACCTCCGACTCCACCGTCCAGTCCCTGGAGAACATGCTCCAGGAGAATGAGAGCCTCAAGGAGCAGAACGCGGAGCTCCAGGCCCAGGTGGACGCCCTGGAGGAGCAGGTGAACAGCGCCCAGACCGACACCGGCGAGACGGACGCCCTCCAGAGGCAGCTGGACGCCCTCACCTACCTGAACCAGATCCGCGCCCTGTACAACGAGGGGCGCTATGCCGACGCCCGGGACGTGGCCGCCGCCGCCGAGTCCGCTCTGGCCGGGAATGGTGGCATGGAGAGCGTGCTGGGGGAGATCTCCGCCGCCCTCACCGACCAGGAGCGGGAGAACTACGACCCCCTGGAGGCCTACCACTCCCTCACCGAGTGGCTGAATTAACTCCCACAACTCCGGGGCCCCCACCGAAGCCCAGCGGCTTGCCGCGGGTTCGGTGGGGAAAAGGAGGTGCAGCGGAAGGAACGAGCTTTCGCGCTGGCGCGGAAGCGAGCGATCTGGAGCTTGCACCGACGCTGTTTCACGTGAAACATCGTCGGGGCAAAGTCCGTTCCGTTCCGTCCGGCACAGGCGCCGGACATCCACTCCACTCCCTTGCCCCTCCTCCTCCCCACGCGACCCGCGGCAAGGCCGCTGGGCTCGCGCGGGGGCCCCATTTTGAAATTTCTCAAACACGTAGGGGCCGCCGCCCTCGGCGGCCCGCCTGACCTCGCTTTCCAAACACCATATCAACAATGAGGAGAATCAACCATGCTGGACATCAAATTCATCCGGGAGAACCCCGATGCCGTCAAGGAGAACATCAAGAAGAAGTTCCAGGAGGAGAAGCTGCCCCTGGTAGACCAGGTGATCGCCCTGGACGCGGAGAACCGCAAGACCATCCAGGAGGCCCAGGAGCTGCGCACCGCCCGCAACGCCAAGAGCAAGCAGGTGGGCATGCTGATGGGCCAGGCCAAGAAGGATCCCTCCAAGCTGGCCGAGGCCGAGGCCCTGAAGGCCGAGGTGAAGGCGGACGCCGACCGGCTGGCCTGGCTGGAGGGCCGGGAGGACGAGCTGGCCAAGGAAATCCACAAGATCATGCTGGTGATCCCCCAGATGATCGACCCCTCGGTGCCCCTGGGCCCCGACGACAGCTGCAACGTGGAGGTGCAGCGCTTCGGTGAGCCGGTGGTGCCCGACTTCCCCGTCCCCTACCACACCGACATCATGGAGTCCTTCGACGGCATCGATCTGGACGCCGCCGGCCGGGTGTCCGGCTCCGGCTTCTACTACCTGCTGGGCGACATCGCCCGCCTCCACGAGGCGGTGTTGGCCTGCGGCCGGGACTTCATGATCGACAAGGGCTTCACCTACGTCATCCCCCCCTTCATGATCCACGGCAACGTGGTGGAGGGCGTCATGAGCCAGACCGACATGGATGGCATGATGTACAAGATCGAGGGGGAGGATCTCTACCTCATCGGCACCTCCGAGCACTCCATGATCGGCCGCTTCATCGACCAGATCATCCCCGAGGAAAAGCTGCCCCAGACCCTGACCTCCTACTCCCCCTGCTTCCGCAAGGAGAAGGGCGCCCACGGCATCGAGGAGCGGGGCGTCTACCGCATCCACCAGTTTGAGAAGCAGGAGATGATCGTGGTCTGCAAGCCCGAGGACTCCATGAAGTGGTACGAGCAGATGTGGCAGTACTCCGTGGAGCTCTTCCGCGCCTTCGACATCCCCGTGCGGCAGCTGGAGTGCTGCTCCGGCGATCTGGCCGATCTCAAGGTCAAGTCCTGCGACATCGAGGCCTGGTCTCCCCGCCAGCAGAAGTACTTCGAGGTGTGCTCCTGCTCCAACCTGGGCGACGCCCAGGCCCGCCGCCTGAAAATCCGCGTCAAGGGCGCCGACGGCAAGACCTACCTGCCCCACACCCTCAACAACACCTGCGTGGCGCCCCCCCGCATGCTCATCGCCCTGCTGGAGAACAACCTCCAGGCCGACGGCAGCGTGAAAATCCCCAAGATCCTCCAACCCTACATGGGCGGCAAGGAAGTCCTGGTGCCCAAAAAGTAAGGGCGCCAGACAGGACGGCCCTCTGCGGATCGCGGCGGCACGGCACGCCTTTACAATACCCGGCCGTCCGGGCAGAAAGGACATCTCAATCTATGAAATCTATGCTTTCCGCGCTGCTCCTCGCCTGCGCCCTCCTCCCTGCCGCGCTGCTGGGCGGCTGCGCCGCCCAGCCGGAGGAGACCCCCCCGGCGGAGGAAACCCTGACCCAGGAGCAGATTGACGCCATCTCCGATAAATACGGCCTGGAGAGCCCGGCCCAGCAGACGGAGGCGCTCACCGGCGCGGACTGGGGCGTCAGCATCAAGGAGTCCCCCGCCGCCCAGCCGTAACCAGAATCCCATAAGGAGCAGTTTATGTCCGCAAAAGAGAAAACCACCGGCTTCTTTGCCGAGTTCCGCAAGTTCATCGCCCGGGGCAGCGTGATGGATCTGGCGGTGGGCGTCATCATCGGCGGCGCCTTCTCCGCCATCACCAACTCCCTGGTCAACGACATCCTCAACCCCATCCTGGGCATTTTCGCCGGCAGCAATGAGGCCCTGGCCGCCATGGCCGTGCAGCTGCCCGGCGGCGGCGCGCTCATGATCGGGAATTTCATCAACGCCGTCCTCAACTTCTTCATCATGGCCTTCGTGGTGTTCTGCATCGTGAAGGTGCTCAACCGCCTCCACAGGAAGGAGGAGGCGCCCCCTCCCCCGCCCCCCGGCCCCTCGGCGGAGGAGATCCTGCTCACCGAAATCCGCGATCTGTTGAAGGAGCAAAAGCATGTCTGATCAACCCAACCAAAACAACGAGAGCCAGGAGCAGCAGCCCTCCTACACCCCCGCCTCCCCGCTGAAGCGCACCCTGGCGTGGGTGGGGCTGGTGTATATGCTGGCCTTTGTGGGGCTCAACCTCTACCCCTTTTTCAGCGGCGGGCAGTACCTGCGGGGCATCTATCCCCTGCTGGCCTGCCCCGCCGCCGCCGGGCTGGCGGTGATTGCCCTGCTGCGGCTGCGGCAGAAGGACTGCCTGCCCTCCCAGAGGGCGGTGATGGGCCTGGTGGCCGCCGGCTGCGCGGTGGTGTTTGTCGTGGGCCTGGTGCAGGGGATTCCGCCCCTGCTGGCCGGACTGGGGGTGTGAGCCGTGGAGGAGCGCATTGCCAGGGGCCTGGCCGCCCTGGGGCTCACCCCGCCGCCCGACGCCGCTCCGAAGCTGGCGGAGTACGGCCGCCTGCTGCTGGAGCAGAACCAGGTCATGAACCTGACCGCCATCACCGAACCCGACCAGGTGGTGGATCTCCACTTCCTGGACTGTGCCGCCCTGCTCACCCTGGGGGTGGACTTCCGGGACAAATCCCTCATCGACGTGGGCACCGGGGCAGGCTTCCCCGGCCTGCCCCTGAAAATCCTGGAGCCCTCCCTACGCCTCACCCTGCTGGACAGCCTGGGCAAGCGCGTCCGGTGGCTGGAGAGCGTCTGTGAAGCACTTTCCCTTGACAACATCGCCTGTCTCCACGCCCGGGCGGAGGAACAGGCCCTGGCGGAGGGCTTCCGCGACGGCTTTGACCTGGTGACCTCCCGGGCGGTGGCCGCCCTCCCCCTCCTGTGCGAGCTGTGCCTGCCCTACGTGAAGGTGGGCGGCCTCTTCCTTGCCATGAAGAGCGTGGACAGCGGCGAGGAGCTGAACCAGGCCGGCCGGGCCATCGCCAAGCTGGGGGGCCGCCTGCTGCCCCCGGTGGACTACGAGATCCCCGGCTGCGGCGTGCGCCACCGGGTGGTGCGGGTGGAGAAGCTCTCCCCCACCCCCAAGGGCTACCCCCGGCGCTGGGCAAAAATCCAGAAAGCCCCCCTTTAACGCGGAATTTTCTTACCAATTTGCACAAATAGCCATTGATTCCCAACCCGAAGTATGATAAGGTATTGACGGGAGTGAGCCTATGTCCACTGCAATCGTAATCACATCGGGAAAGGGCGGCACCGGAAAAACCTCCCTCACCGGCGGCGTGGCCTCCTGCCTGGCCGCCCTGGGGCACCGGGTGCTGTGCATCGACATGGACATCGGCCTGCGCAACCTGGATCTCACCCTGGGGCTCAGTGACCGGGCGCTGATGGACTTCACCGACGTGCTGTCGGGCCGCTGCACCCTGGAGCGGGCCGCCGTCCCCCACCCGGAAATCCAGGGCCTGTTCCTGCTCACCGCGCCGGTGAACCTGCCCGGCACGCCCCTGGACGAGGCCGCCATGAAGGCGCTCCTCCGCCAGGCCAGGGAGCAGTACGACTACATCCTCATGGACTCCCCCGCCGGACTGGGGGAGGGCTTCCGCCTGGCCTGCTGCGGGGCTGACCGGGCCGTGGTGGTGTCCACCACCGACGCCTCCGCCCTGCGGGACGCCCAGCGCACCGTGGCCGTCCTCCGGGGGCGCATCCCGCGCATCCATCTTGTGGTCAACCGGGTGCAGCCCAAGCTGCTGCGCCGGCTCCACACCACCATTGACGACGCCATGGACACCGCCGGCCTGCCCCTGCTGGGCATCGTGCCGGAGGATCCCCAGGTCCTGCTGTGCGCCAACCAGGGCACGCCCCTGATCCTCCGGGCCAGCCGGGGGGCCGCCATCGCCTATCTGAACATCGCCAGGCGCCTGCTGGGGCAGCGCGTCCCCCTCATGAAGCTCCACTAAGCGAATCTGTAAATTGGAAAGAAGGTTTCCCATGATGAATATTGCCCTGATGAGTCACGACCGGAAGAAGGAGCTCATGGTACAGTTCTGCATCGCCTACTGTGGCGTGCTGTCCAAGCACACCATCTGCGCCACCAACACCACCGGCCGCCTGGTGAGCGAGGCCACCGGCCTGCCCGTGCAGCTCTTCCTCTCCCATGAGCACGGCGGCAGCCAGCAGATCGGCGCCCGCATCGCCTACAACGAGATCGACATGGTGCTCTTCTTCAACGACCCCCAGTCCGGCGATCTGGACGCGGATTTGAAGTATATCACCAACCTGTGCGACCAGTACAACGTGCCCTACGCCACCAACCTGGCTACCGCCGAGGTGCTCATCCACGGCCTGGAGCGGGGGGATCTGGACTGGCGCGATATCATCAATCCCAAGACCAAGCCCTTTACCGCGTAACACCCACCCCTACCGACCAGGCAAGACGGGCAGGCCGCCAGGGCTGTCCGCCTTTTTGCTGGAAAGGAGCCCGTCATGAAACGGAGCCAGATCCTCGCCGCCGCCGGGGCCGCTGCCGCCCTCATTCTGCTGGTGCTCACCCTCCGGCAGGTCTCCGCCCTCCGGGAGGAGGTGGACGGCCTCCGGGATCGCCTGCTTCAAATGGAGCAGAGCCTCACCGATCAGATTAACGGCATTGACAACGACGTCCGCCGGGAGCTGGAGACCCAGGGAAGCCTGTTCTCCGCTTCTGACACCACCCTGGACTACCGGGACGGGGCCCTGGTGCTCACCGCGTCTGTACTGCCCAAGGAGGTGGGGGCGGACGAGACCCTCACCCTCTCCGCGGGCGGGGTGAGCGCCCCCATGGCCGCCGGGGCGGACGGAGTCTATACCGCAGAACTCACCCTCCCCCTGGCGGCGGAGCTCACCCCAGCGGTGGCCTTCACCTCCCCCGCCGGCACCCGGCAGGAGGCGCTGGACTATCTGTGGACAGGAGACGTGCTCACCACCGCCGGCGGGCTGGAGCTCACCGATCCGAATCCGGTGGTCACCCTCCAACAAAACAGTGGCAGCTCCGGCGATGTGGACTTCTCCCCCGCCTGGGAGGAATAAGGATTGACTTTTTTCCCGGTTTGGGATACTATAGTCAGGCAAAACCGCCCTGACGGGGCAAGTACCGCGACATCCACCGCCACAGAGAGGACGCCATCGGCTGAAAGCGTCCGCGGCAGGGGCGCGGGAGACGGCCCTACCAGCGGGCCCGGAGACGGGCGCGGTTCCCTTCCCGCAACAGAAGGACAGAGGGAGCGGAGTTCCGCTCTGAACATGGGTGGCACCACGAAAGCAGGGCGCTTTCGTCCCGTGACTGGGGACGAGAGCGCCTTTTTGCGTCCGGAGAGCTGGCCGGGGGACGGGCTTGCGCGGCGGCTGGCCTGACCTGACGCGGGTACGCCCACCGCCAGACCTGTAGGGGCGGATATCATCCGCCCGTCCTCTGTCCGCAGGGCCGCCATACATGGCGGCCGCCCAGTGGAGGCCCGGCCTCCGGCGGGCGCCTACGCGGCGGGCGCCCCGCTTTTGATGTCAAAAGCGGGGGGAAAACCAGCAGGGAGGGGGATTTCGATTCCACGGGTTAAGGTGGCTACGCCTGGATTTCTTTTGGGCTAAAACGTGCCACCGGCACGTTTCTTAACGCCCAAACTCCCCTGCACCCTCCCCTTGAAACGACCAAGAAGGGGGAATTGCGATTCCCCCTTCTTGGAACTTCCCCCGAGCTGTCCTACAGGTAACATTCCGGCGGCAAAGGCTTACTTCGTAACGCCTCCGCCGCTCGGAGCGGGCGCGCAATGCGCACCCCTACAGATTGCTACTGTGACCACCCAGGTATTTCAGTGGCATGGTACCGACGGCGGCCCGGCGGGCCAGGCCGGCACAGCGAAACCACTCCCAGGGCTTGCAGGGTAACCCCGATGCGTGCCGCCCGAGGCGCGGCAGCGCCTGTGACAAAACTACCAGGAAAACTTGCGGCGATGCTCGGCCGGTCTTTGCGGGCCAAAGACAGCGCACCGCCGCCATGAGCCCCGGTACTGGGGGGTCCAGGGCGGGCGAAGCCCCCCGGCCCTTCTTTCTCCCCATTTCTTCGGGAAGAAATGGGGGCGCCCGCCGCGTAGGCGCGTCCCTCGGGGGGAGCCCCCGGTAATCGAGCGGCGCGCCGAGTCGTCGCGCCCCACGAAGAAGGAGATCCCCAATGTCCAGCGGGCGACCACAGGTCGCCCCTACGGACGGTTAAGTCATATCCCGGCAGATCACGGGCGGATGATATCCGCCCCTACAGACCCGGAAATTGACAGACCAGCACCGGTCGGGCCAATCCCCCGGTCGACCATCTGTTTTCAATGATTCATCATCAATTCTATAAGAGGAGCACGATTATGGCACACATCAAACCCAGAACCCTGTCCGGCTTTATGGAGCTGCTAGCCCCTGCGGGTCGTTGACCCGCAGGGGACCCCGGATTTCACTCAAATAGGCCGAAGTGAATTCGGCCTATTTCAAGGTTTTTGCTGCGCAAAAACGCTTGACGCCGCTTCCGCGGCGGGGCGGGCAGCAATCAAATATGAAAAGAAGGAGCATCCCTATGGCACACATCAAACCCAGAACCCTGTCCGGCTTCATGGAATTACTGCCCGCGCGGCAGGTACAGTTCGACCGGATGGTGGAGATCCTGCGCAAGAGCTACTCCCTGTACGGCTTCACCCCCCTGGACACCCCGGCCATTGAGGCGGCCGAGGTGCTGCTGGCCAAGGGCGGCGGCGAGACGGAGAAGCAGATCTACCGCTTCA
>NZ_JAHZDL010000054.1:0-17241 GCF_019422385.1 Flavonifractor sp. | reverse complement strand
ACGGCGGAGGAGGTCTTGTTGATGTGCTGGCCGCCGGCGCCGGAGGAGCGGAACACCTGCATCTCGATGTCCTCAGGGCGGATATCCACCTCCACGTCATCGGGGATCTCGGGCATAACCTCCAGCGCGGCGAAGGAGGTCTGCCTTCTGGCGTTGGCATCAAAGGGGGACACCCGCACCAGCCGATGGACGCCATGCTCCCCCTTCAGGTGGCCGTAGGCGTTCTCTCCCTCCACCATAATGGTGGCGCTCTTGATGCCAGCCTCGTCCCCGTCCAGGTAGTCCAGCACCTTGTAGCTGTAACCGTGGCGCTCGGCCCAGCGGGTGTACATGCGGTAGAGCATCTGGGCCCAGTCCTGGGCCTCGGTGCCGCCGGCGCCGGCGTGGAAGGTGAGGATGGCGTTGGAGGCGTCGTACTCTCCGGTGAGCAGGGTGGACAGCTTGGCCTCCTCGATCTCCGCCTCCAGCTTGGCGAAGCCCTCCTCCACCTCAGGCACCAGGCTCTCGTCCTCCATCTCGTTACCCAGCTCGCACAGGGTCATGAGATCGTCCCACTGGGTGCGGCGCTTCTGCTGTCCCTCCAGCTTGTCCCGCAGGTGCTTCACCCGCTGCTGTACCTTCTGGGCCTTCTCCAGGTTGTCCCAGAAGCCGTCGGAGGCGCTCTCCGACTCCAGCATCTCCGCCTCCCGCTGGGCAGCCTCCAGGCCCAGGGCCTGCTCCAGCTCGTCCAGTTCGGGCTTGAGATTGTTGAGTTTTACCTTGTATTCGTCAAATTGAAGCATGATCATTCACTCGTTTCCTCAAATTAGCCCTACTATTATATCCAAGGAAGAGACGCTTGTAAAGGGAGGGAGAGGAAAAAACCGCCCGGAGGCGGGCGGTTTTATCGTTCGCTGACCGTCCGGCCGGAGTCGGCGCGGAAGATCAGATCGTCAATATCCCCCTTGGGCTTGCCGCCCGGGGCGGTTTTGATTGGCTTGGTCTGCTGCATGCTGTCAGCCTCCTTCGTAAGCGATGTACACACCAGTATATGCAAAAGGAGGCGGCGGATGTGACCGATCTCTGTCGCTGAAAAGCTAAAATTTTCCAGAACAGAACGGCTCTTGCGGGCGGGCAGGCGGCCTGCTATACTGAAAAGACCGATACTGTGCAGAAAAGGGAGGAAATAACGATGCAGGTGTCGCCCAAACAGATCCTCAGAATGGCCCCCAACAAGGTGGACTATCTGATCCCCGGGGGCGAGATGATCAACGAGTTTCTGGGGGACGGCCCGGGGGCGCAGGTGTGCTCCCAGCTGTGGCTGGCCTCCCTGGTGACCTCGGCCCTGGCGCCGGGCACCACCACCGGCCTGTCCCGGGTGGCGGGGACGGACGAATTTCTGAAGGACTGCCTGGAGGCCGCCCCGGCGGAGTGGCTGGGGGAGGCCCACGCCGCCAGATGGGGGGCCAGCCTGGGCTTCCTGCTCAAGCTGCTCTACTCCCGGGACCGGCTGCTGATCCAGACCCACCCGGACGGGGAGAAGGCCAAGAAATACTTCGGCCTGCCCTGCGGCAAGGACGAGGCGTGGTACGTGCTGGCCGCCCGGCCGGAGGCCTGCATCTGGCTGGGCTTCCGCCCCGGCGTCACGCCGGAGCGGTTCCGCGCCCTGATCGAGCAGCAGGACACCGCCGGCCTGCTGGACTGCCTCCACCGGGTGCCCATCCGCCCCGGGGAGGTGTACTTCATCCCGGCGGGCACCGTCCACGCCATGGGCAGCGGCTCCCTGGTGGCGGAGATTCAGGAGCCGGTGGACATCACCCTGCGGGCGGAGTGCGTCCGGCCCGACGGCTCCCGCCTGCCGGTGGAGAGCATGTACGGCCCGGCGGGGATGGACGGCCTGCTGGACTGCTTCACCTTCGACTGCCTGCCCCTGGAGGACATGCTGTCCGCCCATCTGTCCCGGCCGGAGGCGGAGCCCGGCCAGCCCTGGCGCCGCCGGCTGATCTCCCGGCGGCAGACCGGCCGCTTCTACATGGACGAGGTGACCGCGGAGGGCGCCGCCATCCCCTGCCCCAACCCGGATTTCCAGGTGCTGCTGGTGCTGGAGGGGGAGGGCACCCTCCGCTGGGAGGGCGGCAGCTTGTCGGTGAAGCGGGGGGACGAGCTCTTTGTCCCCCACGGCGTGGCCTCCTACCGCCTGGAGAGCGCCGGCCGCTGCCGCCTGCTGGTGTGCGGCGTGCCGGAGGAGGGCTAGGAGATGGAGCCGCTGAATCTGGCGCTGCTGCAGATCTCGCCCGCCGGCACCCTGGCGGGGAATCTGGAGAAGGGGCTGGCGGCCTGCCGCCGAGCCAGGGCCCTGGGGGCGGATATCGCCCTGTTCCCCGAGATGTGGAGCAACGGCTACAGCATCTATGGCCGCCCGCCGGAGGTGTGGACGGGGGAGGCGGGCCCCGCCGGCGGGGACTTTGTCCGCGCCTTTCAGGCCCTGGCGGCGGAGCTGGGCATGGCCATCGGCGTCACCTTCCTGGAGGCCCACCGGGGCGGGCCCGCAACACCCTCACTCTCCTTGACCGGTTTGGCAGAGAGGCCCTCACCTACGCCAAAGTCCACACCTGCGACTTCGGGGAGGAGCGGTACCTGACCCCGGGGGATGATTTTTATGTAGCGGAGCTGGACACCGCCAGGGGCCCCGTGCGGGTGGGAGCCATGATCTGCTACGACCGGGAGTTCCCCGAGAGCGCCCGGATTCTCATGCTGAAGGGGGCGGAGCTGATCCTGGTGCCCAACGCCTGCCCCATGGAGATCAACCGCCTTGCCCAGCTGTGGGGCCGGGCCTTTGAGAATATGACGGCCATCGCCACCTGCAACTACCCGGACACGGTGCCCGACTGCAACGGCCGTTCCACCGTCTTTGACGGGGTGGCCTATCTCCCCGACGGGGAGGGCTCCCGGGATACCTGCATCCTCCGGGCCGGCGGAGAGGAGGAGATCTGCCTGGCCGCCCTGGATCTGGAGCGGCTGCGGGCCTACCGCGCCAGCGAAGTCCACGGAAACGCCTACCGCCGCCCCGGCAGGTACGGCCTGCTGACCGAACGAAAAATTGAGCCGCCCTTCGTGCGACCGGACTACCGGCCGTAGCGCGGAAACAGGGCCGGGAGCGGAATCGGTTCCGCTCCCGGCCCTCGCCAGCTTGCTGAGACTGTCAGAAGCCCGGAAAGTTGTGCCGGAAATATTCCGCGTCCTCGGGCAGCAGCCGCCCCCGGGCGCTGTCCGCCTCCGTGATGGGGCGGACCGGGCGGCAGGGCACGCCGAAGGCGATATGGCCCGCCGGGATATCCCGGGTGACCACGCTGCCTGCGCCGATCACTGCGCCGTCCCCGATGTGGACGCCGCCGGTGACGCACACGTTGGCGGCGATCCAGACGTTGCTGCCGATATGGATGTCCTCGGCAAACTCAGCCAGGGTGGTGTGCCCCTCCTTATCCAGTCCCATCCTCTCCTGAGCGATCAGGGGGTGGTTGGTGGCCAGCAGGGACACGTTGGGCCCGATACAGACATTGTCGCCAATAAAAACCCGGGCATCGTCCATGACGGTAAAATTGAAGTTGGCAAAAAAATTTTCCCCGATGAAGGTGTGTGTGCCGTAGTTGAAATGGATAGGGCCCACCAGATGGAAGGTCCCTCCCACCCGTCCCAGCATGCTGCGGATAATCTCGTCCCGCTCCGGATCGGTCTCGTCCAGACGGTTGTACCGCTGGTTGGCGGCGTGGCTTTTCCGCTTGATGGCCCTGAGCTCGGCACACTGGTTGTTGAACAGCTTCCCAGCGAAGATTTTTTCCTCCTCGCGCATGGCAAACCCCTCCATTTCCGGCGCGGTCTCCGCCGCACCCTGTGTATGTGCTCATTGTAGCATCGCCCCAGGGGGGCGTCAAGGCGCGTGGAAACGGTGGGAGGCCGGAAGCAATGCTCCCGGCCTCCCAATAATTGATCTGCAGGACTTATCCGCCCAGGTATGCCTTTTTGACGGCCTCGTCGGCCAGCAGTTCCTTACCCGGGCCGGTGAGGGTGATGCGCCCGGTCTCCAGCACGTAGCCCCGGTCGGCCACGCTGAGGGCCATCTGGGCGTTCTGCTCCACCAGCAGGATGGTGGTGCCCTTCTGGTGCAGGCGCTGGATGATCTCAAAGATCTGCTCCACCAGGATGGGGGCCAGGCCCATGGACGGCTCATCCAGCATGAGCAGTTTGGGGTTGGACATGAGGGCGCGGCCCATGGCCAGCATCTGCTGCTCGCCGCCGGACAGGGTGCCCGCCACCTGGCGGCGCCGCTCCTTGAGCCGGGGGAACTGCTCATACACCCGCTCCAGATTGGGGGCGATGGTGGAATTGGGCTGGGTGAAGCCGCCCATCTCCAGGTTCTCCTCCACGGTCATATGCTGGAACACCCGGCGGCCCTCCGGCACCTGGGCCAGGCCCCGGCCCACCAGCTTGGCGGCGGGGACGGACTGGATGGGCTGCCCCAGAAACTCGATGGAGCCGGTGCGGGAGTGGAGCAGGCCGGACACGGTCTGCAGGGTGGTGGTCTTGCCGGCGCCGTTGGCGCCGATGAGGGTCACAATCTCCCCCTCGTCCACGTGGAAGGAGATGTCCTTGACGGCGTGGATGGCGCCGTAATATACATTGATGTTCTTCACATCCAGCATCGCAGCCATGCCGTCACACCTCCTTTCCGTTGCCCAGGTAGGCCTTGATGACCTCCGGGTTGTTCTGGATCTCCGTGGGGGTGCCCTTGGCGATGATCTGGCCGAAGTTGAGCACGCAGATGCCCTCGCAGATGCCCATAACCAGGCTCATGTCGTGCTCAATGAGCAGGATGGCAATCTGGAAGGTGTCGCGGATCTTGAC
Source organism: Flavonifractor sp. (assembly GCF_019422385.1). Lineage (NCBI taxonomy): Bacteria > Bacillati > Bacillota > Clostridia > Eubacteriales > Oscillospiraceae > Flavonifractor > Flavonifractor sp. The sequence goes on along the minus strand of NZ_JAHZDL010000054.1, from coordinate 12,360 downwards.
GATGTTCTCCATCAGCTCCGCCGTCTCGGAGGGGTTCATGCCCGCCGCCGGCTCGTCCAGCAGCAGCAGGGAGGGGTTGGTGCCCAGGGCCCGGACGATCTCCAGCCGCCGCTGGGCGCCGTAGGGGAGTGAACCCGCCTTGGCGTTGGCCAGATCCTGCATGTCGAAGAGGGAGAGCAGCTCCAGCGCCCGCTGGTGGGCGATCTTCTCCTCCCGCCAGTAAGAGGGCAGGCGGAGCACGCTGCTGAGCATGCCGGAGTGGATGGTGTTGTGCATGCCGATCTTCACGTTGTCCTCCACGGACAGGTTGTCGAAGAGGCGGATGTTCTGGAAGGTGCGGGCGATGCCCATGCGGTTGACCTGGGCGGTGGTCTTGCCGGCGGTGTCCAGCCCGTCCAGCAGGATGGTGCCCCGGGTGGGCTGGTACACCTTGGTCAGCAGGTTGAACACCGTGGTCTTGCCCGCGCCGTTGGGGCCGATGAGGCCGGCAATCTCGGTGCGGCCGATGGCCATGTTGAACTCGTTGACGGCGGTGAGGCCGCCGAAGTCAATGCCCAGGTGCTGGGCCTCCAGGATGGGGCTCTTGTCCACGTCCCGCTCGGGGATCTTGTTGACGCTGGGCACGGGAACCAGCTTGGTCTCCGGACGCTTGTTACTCATGGCTGCCGCCTCCTTTCACCGCGCGGACGGCAGGGCCGTCCTCCTTCTCCCGCCGGAACAGGCGGGTGAAGAAGCCCCGCAGGATGGGGTTGTGGGTGGCCAGCATCACCAGGATCAGCACGATGGCGTACACCAGCATGCGGTAGTCGGAGAACTGGCGCAGGGCCTCAGGCAGGACATAGAGCACCACCGTGGCGATGATGGAGCCCCACATGTTGCCCAGCCCGCCCAGCACCACATAGACCAGCACCAGAATGGAGGTGTTGAAGTCGAACTGGGCGGCGCTGACGCTGGAGTAGTTCAGGCCGAACAGGGCGCCGGCGGCCCCCGCCAGGGCGGCGGAGGTGACGAAGGCGATGAGCTTGTATTTGGTCACGTTGATGCCCACGCTCTCGGCGGCGATGCGGTTGTCCCGGATGGCCATCACCGCCCGGCCGGTGCGGGAGCGCACCAGGTTGAGCACCACAATCAGGGTGATCATCACCAGTACAAAGCCCACCACAAAGGTGGCGATGCGGTCGTTGCCGGAGGCGCCCTGGGCGCCCTTGATGATCTCGATGCCGTTCTCGCTCAGGCCTAGGCTGTCGATGCTCTTGGTGCCGTCAAAGTTCAGGGCGATGTGCAGGCCCCGCTCGTCCCAGCCCACCAGCAGGCAGTTGATGATATCCTTGATGATCTCACCGAAGGCCAGGGTGACAATGGCCAGGTAGTCGCCCCGCAGGCGGAGCACCGGGATGCCAACCACCAGGCCCACCACGGCGGCAAAGATGGTGCCCACCACCAGGGAGAGCACGATGCGCACCAGCTCGCTGGACACAGAGGCGGACAGGCACATGGAGGTGATGATGCCGGTGAAGGCACCCACGCTCATGAAGCCGGCGTGGCCCAGGCTCAGCTCGCCCAGCACGCCCACCGTCAGGTTCAGGGACAGGGACATGCAGATGTAGCAGCAGATGGGCACCAGCATGCCGGTGATGGATCGGCTCAGCAGCCCCATGGACTGACAGAGCATCACGATGACAAATGCCAGCACAACCCCCGCATAGGTGGCATAGTCCACCTTGGTGGCGGTTTTCATAGTCTTGAAATACTGTTTCATATCCCGGCCACCTCACACTTTCTCCGGCACGTACTTGCCCAGCAGGCCGGACGGCTTCACCAGCAGCACCACGATGAGCACCGCGAACAGGATGGCGTTGGACAGCTGGGTGGAGATGTACGCCTGGGCCATGGCCTCGATGATGCCCAGCAGGATGCCGCCCAGGAAGGCCCCGGGGATGGAGCCGATGCCGCCGAACACGGCGGCGGTGAAGGCCTTGATGCCGGGCATGGAGCCGGTGGTGGGCTGGAGCACCGGGGAGTAGGAGCACATCAGCACGCCGGCGATGGCCGCCAGGGCGGAGCCGATGGCGAAGGTCATGGAGATGGTGGAGTTGACGTTGATGCCCATGAGCTGGGCCGCCCCCTGATCCTCGGAGCAGGCCCGCATGGCCTTGCCCATCTTGCTCCGTCCGGTAAAGAGGGTCAGAGCCACCATGATGACCACGCAGGCCACGATGGTCAGCAGGGCCACGAAGGAGATGCGCAGCTGCCCGCCGAAGAGGGTCAGCTGCCCGCTGACCACGGGGGTGAAGTTCTTGGGGTTGGCCCCGAAGAGGAGCTGGGCCGCGTTCTGGAGAAAATAGCTCACGCCGATGGCGGTGATGAGCACCGCCAGGGAGCCGGCCCGCCGCAGGGGCTTGTAGGCCAGGGCCTCAATAATGACGCCCAGCACACCGCACACCACCATGGCCAGGATCACGCACACCAGGGTGGACAGCCCGGAGGCCAGGGCGGAGGGGTTGTCCCCCAGCAGGCTGCTGCGCGCAAAGTTGGTGGCGTAGAACACCACATAGCCGCCCACCATGATGACGTCGCCGTGGGCGAAGTTGAGCATCTTGGCGATGCCGTACACCATGGTGTAGCCCAGGGCGATGATGGCGTAGATGCTCCCCAGACTGATGCCGTTGATCAGGTAGGATAAAAATTCCATTCGCTCTTACACCTCTCTCTTTCCTGGCAGAGGCCGGGGCGGCGTGAACGACGGACGCCGCGCCGCTCCGGTTTCTGTCAGGAAACGCAGAGAGCTGCCGGGCTACCCCGGCAGCCTGCTCTGCGCTTGTTTGATTTCTGTTGCGGGGAATCAGGGGGTGACGTAGACGCCGTTCTCGATGATAACGGCGGCGGGATCCTTGGACACGGCGCCGTTGTCGTCCCAGGTCATCTCGGATCCGGCGCTGGTCAGGCCCACCACGGACAGGTCGCCCATGGCGGCGATCAGCGCGTCGCAGATCTCCTCGTTGGACATGTCGGAGGTGACGCCGGCGGCCTGGATGGCCTCATAGATGATGTAGATGCCGTCATAGGCGTCGGCGGCGAACTGGTTGGGGATGTCCTCGAAGCGGCTCTGATACTCCGTCACGAAGGCCTGGGTGGCCTCGTCCTCCGCGTCGGCGGAGAAGGGGGTCAGCAGGTACACGCCCTCGGCCAGGCTGGTGTCGAAGCCGTCCACGGTGAGGATGCCGTCCATGCCGTCCACGCCGAAGAAGGTGGGCTCATAGCCCATGGCGTTGGCCTGGGTCAGAATGACGGAGGCGGGGGTGTAGTAGATGGGCAGGAAGATCATATCGGCCCCCGCGGACTGGGCGGCGGTCAGCTGGTTGTTGAAGTCGGTCTGGCTGGCCTCGGTAAAGGTGCCCTCATAGACGATGGACATGCCCCGGTTCTCCGCCTCGGCCACGAAGTTGTCCCGGATGCCCTGGGAGTACTGGTCGTCGTTCTTGTAGATGATGGCGATCTGGGGATTCTCAAAGTTCTCGTCGATGTACTGGGCGGAACGGGTGCCCTGGTTGGAGTCGGTGAAGCACACCTGGTACACGTTGTCGTTGCCCTCAATGACGTCGTCGCCGGAGCCGGAGGGGGTCAGGGTGAACACCCGCTCGTCATAGGTGTAGGGCACCACGGCCAGGGCGGGCTGGGTGGTGACGGTGCCCAGCAGGATCTGCATTCCCTGATCCATCAGGTTGTTGTAGGCGTTGACGGCGGTCTCGGCGTCGTTGGTGTCGTCCTGGGTGATCAGCTCGAGCTGGACAGGGCCGCCCAGGGCGTTGATCTCCTCCACGGCGATCTGGGCCGCGTTGGCCACGGCGGTGCCGTAAATGGCCGCGCCGCCGGTCAGGGGGCCGATCATGCCGATAGTAAAGGTGCCGCTGGCCTCGCCGGCGGCGGCGGAGCTGGTGTTCTCCGCGGCCGGAGTCTCGGAGGCGGGGGCCTCAGACGTGCCGCCGTTCCCGCCGCCGCAGCCGGCCAGCAGGGACAGACACAGCGCGCCCGTCATGGCAAGAGACAGGATGCGAGTCTTTTTCATGGTATCTTTCCTCCTTGATGAAGTTGTTGACAATTATATGCGCCGCAGGGGAAATTGTCAACCTGCAAAATGCACAATGGCGTCCCGGGGCGGGACGCCATTGTCGGAAATATGAACAATTTGTAAAAAGCACCTCAGATGACCAGCCCGCCGTTGGGGGCGAGCACCTGCCCGGTGACAAACCGGGCCGCGTCGGAGGCCAGGTACCACATGGCCTCCGCCACATCCTCCGGCGTGCCGATGGTGCCCAGGGGGGTCTCCTCCGCCAGGGCGGCCATGGTCTCCCCGTCCAGATGGGCGTTCATGTCGGTCTGGATGACCCCCGGCGACACACAGTTCACCGTGATCCCAGAGGGGCCGAGCTCCTTGGCCAGAGCCTTTGTAAGCCCTATCACAGCGGCCTTTGCGGCGGAATAGGCCGCCTCGCAGGAGCCGCCCACCTGTCCCCACATGGAGGACACGGTGAGGATCTTCCCCGCCTTCCGGTGGATGAAGTGGGGCAGGGCTGCCCGGATGGTGTGGAACACCCCGTCCACGTTGACGGCGAAGATGCGCCGCCAGTCCTCGTCGGTCAAATCGCCAAACAATTTCTGCTGGGCCACCCCGGCGTTGCATATCAGAATGTCAAGTTGACAAAATTTATCCAACACATTGTCAACCATTTCCCGGACCTGGACCGGGTCGGCCACGTCGGCCTGAACCGCCCAGCCGCCGATCTCCGCCGCCAGGGCCTCCGCCCGCTCCCGGGAGCGGTGGTAGTTCACCACCACCCTGCAGCCCCCGGCGGCGAACCGCCGAGCCGCCGCCGCGCCGATGCCCCGGCTGGCGCCTGTGATCAGCACCACCTTCTGCTCCATGTCAGCTCCGTCCTTTCAGCCAGTCCACGCACAGGCCGTGCCAGGCCGCCGCGTGGGCGTTGTAGTGGGCCTCGTCCCGGGCGCTCTCCCGGTCGGCCAGCCCCATGGCGTGGGGCCCGTCCTGGAAGATATGCAGCTCGAAGGGCACCCCGTTTTCCCGCAGCGCCCGGGCGTAGTCCAGGGTGTTCTCCACCGGCACCGTGGCGTCCCCGGCCGTGGCCCACAGAAAGGCGGGGGGGTGGTCGGGCCGCACCCGCCGATCCAGCCGCAGCTCCTCCCCGCCGCCCAGGGGGGAGAGGTAGCGCCCCTCGTTCACCACCGGGTAGCACAGAATGGACGCGTCGGGCCGCACCTGCGCCGGGGCCAGGCCCAGCGCCTCCTTTAATATAAGGTGATCCCACAGGCAGGACAGGCACCCCGCCAAGTGCCCCCCGGCGGAAAAGCCGCACACCGCCACCCGGTCGGGCCGGAAGCCGTATGCTGCGGCGCGGCTCCGCAGCCAGGCCAGGGCCGCCGCCCCCTCCAGAAACTGCCGGGGCCACCGGGCGGGCAGCACGCTGTAGGACAGCACAAAGGCCTGCACCCCCGCCGCCGCGAAGGCCAGGGCCACCGGCTCCCCCTCCGCCGGGGCGATGCGCTCATACCCCCCGCCGGGGAGGATCAGCACCGCCCACCGCGCCCCGTCGTCGGCCAGCAGCCCCGTCCGGCCCCGGCAGTACGCGGTGAGCACCGCCTCCGTCTTCAGCCCCGGGCACAGCTCCGCCAGGGGCATCCGCTCACCCAGCATCGGCGCTCCCTCCTCTCCTGATCAGATCTGGACAATCCGAGTATATCAGCCCCCGGCCCTGTTGAAAAGGGGAAAATGAAAAAAACTATTGACAAGCCGTCCCACTGCCGGTATAATAGTCTACGCTGTCCGGACGATTAGCTCAGCTGGTAGAGCATCCGCTTGACGTGCGGGAGGTCACAGGTTCAAGTCCTGTATCGTCCACCAAAATAACCACACCGGAAGGTGTGGTTATTTTTATGGATACGATCCGGAAAGCCGGACGACCCTGCCTGCGAGCCCTGCCCGCCCAGAGAGGAGTGTTTTGACCGATGGGAGAGAATGCCTTCCGCACCCGCGGGTATCTGCGCATTTTTGCCTCCTACTATAAGCCCCACTGGAAGCTGTTTGCCCTGGACATGGTGTGCGCCCTGTGCATCTGCCTGGTGGATCTGACCTTCCCGGTGGCCTCCCGGTACTCCATGCAGAACCTGCTGCCTGGCCGGCAGTTCGGGGCCTTTTTCGCCGTCATGGCGCTGCTGGCCCTGGCCTACGTGCTCAAGGGCGTGTTCTACTACATCATCACCTACTGGGGCCACCTGCTGGGCGTGCGGATGGAGGCGGACATCCGCCGGGATCTGTTCACCCACATGCAGAAGCTGTCCTTCTCCTTTTATGACAAGAACCGCACCGGCCAGCTCATGAGCCGGGTCACCGGCGATCTGTTCGAGATCACCGAGCTGGCCCACCACGGCCCGGAGGATCTCTTCATCTCCTCCGTCACTATCCTGGGTGCCTTCTGCATCATGCTGACCATCCAGTGGCAGCTGGCGCTGATCGTGTTCGCGGTGATCCCCCTGTTTGTCCTCTTTACCGCCCTGAGCCGCAAGAAGATGATGCAGGCCTCCACCGAGGTGAAGGCCAAGCTGGCGGGCATCAACGGGGAGGTGGAGTCCTCCATCTCCGGCATGCGCACCGCCAAGGCCTTCGCCAACGAGGAGGCGGAGAGCGCCAAATTCAACGCCGCCAACGACCAGTTCCGGGGGGCCAAGCGGGGCTACTACCGCACCATGGCCTTCTATCAGTCGGGCATGGAGTTCTTCATGGGCATCCTGTCGGTGCTGGTGATCGCCTTCGGCGGCTTCCTCATCATGCGGGACGGCATGGACTTCATCGATCTCACTACCTTTGCCCTGTACGTCACCACCTTTATTACTCCCGTGCGCAAGCTGTCCGCCTTTGTGGAGCAGTTCATGCAGGGCATGGCGGGCTTCAAGCGGTTCGTGGAGCTGATGCGGGTGGAGCCCGCCGTCCAGGACGCCCCCGACGCCGAAGAGCTCACCGCCGTGCAGGGGGACATCCTGGTGGACGACGTGACCTTCCGCTATGAGACCTCCCCCGAGCCGGTGCTGGAGCACGTCACCCTCCACGTCCGCCCTGGGGAGACGGTGGCGGTGGTGGGCCCCTCCGGCGGGGGCAAGTCCACCCTGTGCCAGCTCATCCCCCGGTTCTACGACGTGACCGGCGGGCGCATTCTGGTGGACGGCCGGGACGTGCGCACCCTGACCCAGCGCTCCCTGCGGGAGAACATCGGCATCGTGCAGCAGGACGTGTTCCTCTTTGCCGGTACCATCTACGACAACATCCGCTACGGCCGGCCCGACGCCACCGAGGCGGAGGTTGTGGAGGCCGCCAGGCGGGCGGAGATCTACCAGGACATCCTGGACATGCCCGACGGCTTCCAGACCCAGGTGGGGGAGCGGGGCGTCATGCTCTCCGGCGGTCAGAAGCAACGGGTGTCCATCGCCCGCATTTTCCTGAAAAATCCGCCCATCCTCATCCTGGACGAGGCCACCTCCGCCCTGGACACCGTCACCGAGGAGCGCATCCAGTCCGCCTTTGACGAGCTGGCCCGGGGCCGCACCACCCTGATCATCGCCCACCGGCTGTCCACCATCCGCTCCGCCGGCCGCATCATCGTCATCGACGGCTGCGGCATCCAGGAGGAGGGCACCCACGAGGAGCTGATGGCCCTGGACGGGGAGTACGCCAGGCTCTACCGTACCCAGCAGGCCCTCCGATAAGGGAAAAACGCCGCGGCCCGGCCCCCGGAAACAGGGAGCCGGGCCGCTTCTGCACCCCTGCCGGCCGGGCGGAGAAAAAATTTCAAAAAACGGGGAAAAACTATTGACAGCAGCGGGGTTTTCGGGTATTATACTAGAGCGCCTGTTTAGGGGCGCAGTCTGCGATGATGCGGGAGATTGCGGCGAAAGCCGGTAACTTCCGCGGAGTATGTCCGAGCGAGAATCGGGCGGCTGAGGAATCCGTGCACGGCGTATATCGCCATGCGGGGAGCAAACCGGCCTGCTTGTGCCGGTTTTCTTCATGTCATGGAGTGATACGCACGGAAACGTGTACGAAGATTTCTCACCGTACGAAGCGTGCTCAACCCACCACTTCGTATGTTTTAAGGAGGAACCACAAATGGCAGCTCAGAAAGAAATGATCCGCATCCGCCTGAAGGCCTACGACCATCAGCTCATCGACCAGAGCGCTGAGAAGATCGTGGAGACCGCCAAGCGCACCGGCGCGTCCGTGTCCGGCCCCATCCCTCTGCCCACCAAGAAGGAGGTTGTGACCATCCTGCGCGCCGTCCATAAGTACAAGGACTCCCGGGAGCAGTTCGAGCGCCGCACCCACAAGCGCCTCATCGACATCCTCAAGCCCTCCCCCAAGACCGTGGAGGCCCTGATGAGCCTGGAGCTCCCCGCCGGCGTGGAGATTGAAATCAAGCTGTAAGCGTCCGAGCCGCGCGTCGCGAACAGGCGAGGCGTGATAACAGCCCCGCGCCCGCAAATCCCTTTGTCAGTACCGCAGTCCGCCGCGTTTTGAGGCGGACGGGTCAAGTTGGCGGAGCAATGGGGAGCCAATGCCCCACCTACGTCAACCAATAACCTTATTTAAGGAGGAAACAGTATGGAAAAGGCCATTATCGGCAAGAAGGTCGGCATGACGCAGATCTTTGACGCCGACGGCAAGGTCATCCCGGTCACCCTCATCGAGGCAGGCCCCTGCACCGTGGTGCAGAAGAAGACCGAGGAGAAGGACGGCTACAGCGCCGTTCAGCTGGGCTACGGCGACGTGGCCGAGAAGAAGCTCACCAAGCCCGAGCTGGGCCACCTGAAGAAGGCCGGCGACGTGCGCAAGAAGACCCTGAAGGAGTTCCGCCTGGCCAACTGCGACGCCCTGAACGTGGGCGACGAGGTGAAGGCCGACGTGTTCGCCGAGGGCGACCGCGTGGACGTGACCGGCATCAGCAAGGGCCACGGCTACCAGGGCGTCATCAAGCGCCACGGCGCCCACCGCCTGAAGGAGTCCCACGGCACCGGCCCTGTGCACCGCCACGCCGGCTCCATGGGCCCCGCCACCGATCCCTCCCGCATCTTCAAGGGCAAGATCGGCGCCGGCCAGATGGGCAACGAGCAGGTCACCGTCCTCAACCTGGACGTGGTGAAGGTGGATACCGAGCTGGGCCTGATCGCCGTGCGCGGCGCCATCCCCGGCCCCAAGGGCGGCATCGTCACCGTGCGCAACTCCGTGATCAACGTCAAGGAGAAGGGCGCCGCCGCCGGTATCTCCAGCAACCCGCAGAAGGCTTCCGCCCGCGTCAATCCCCAGAAGGCTTCCGCCCGTAACAAGTAAGAAAGGAGAGAACCCAAATGCCTAAGGCAATCGTTGTGAACATGGCCGGCACGCAGGTCGGCGAGATGGAGCTCTCCGAAGCTGTGTTCGGGATCGAGCCCAACCAGACCGTCGTCCACGAGGTGGTCAAGAACCACCTGGCCAACTGCCGGCAGGGCACCCAGAGCGCCCTGACCCGCGCCGAGGTCTCCGGCGGCGGCATCAAGCCCTGGCGCCAGAAGGGCACCGGCCACGCCCGTCAGGGCTCCACCCGCGCCCCCCAGTGGACTCACGGCGGCATCGTGTTTGCCCCCAAGCCCCGGGATTACAGCTATGTGCTGAATAAGAAGGTCAAGCGCCTGGCGCTGAAGTCCGTCCTCTCCGCCAAGGTGGCCGAGGGCCAGATGGTGGTCATCGACTCCATCAAGATGGACGCCATCAAGACCGCTGACTTCCGCAAGTTCCTCACCGCCGTCGGTGTGGACGGCAAGGCCATGGTGGTCACCCCCGCCGTGGATCAGACCATCGTCAAGAGCGCGCGGAACATCCCCGGCGTTGTGACCACTCCCGCTTCCATCCTGAGCGTCTATGACATCCTGAACGCCAAGTATCTGGTCGTGGACAAGGACGCCCTCGCAAAAATCGAGGAGGTGTACGCGTAATGGCTACCGCTTACGATATTATCATCCGCCCCATCATCACCGAGCGCGCCATGTCCGGTGCCGCCGACAAGAAGTACGTCTTCGAGGTGGCCAAGGACGCCGGCAAGATCGAGATCAAGAAGGCGGTGGAGGAGATCTTCGGTGTGAAGGTTGCCTCTGTCAACACCCTGACGGTGCCCGGCAAGGAGAAGCGCATGGGTGCCGGCCGTCCCGGCATGACCAAGACCTGGAAAAAGGCCTATGTCCAGCTGGCGGCGGATTCCAAGACCATCGAGTTCTTCGAAGGTATGGTCTGATAAACGGAAGGAGTGTAACGCGACATGTCTATCAAAACTTTTAAGCCGACGACTCCCTCCAGACGGCAGATGACGGTCTCCGGGTTCGACGGCATCGACAAGAAGGCGAAGCCCGAGCCCAGCCTGACTGAGCCCCTGAAGAAGAGCTCCGGCCGCAACAGCTACGGCCGCATCACCGTCCGCCACCGCGGCGGCGGCAACAAGAAGAAGTACCGCATCATCGACTTCAAGCGGGACAAGAACGGCACCGCTACCGTCATCAACCTGCAGTACGATCCCAACCGCTCCGCCAACATCGCCCTGATCCAGTACGAGGACGGCGAGAAGCGCTATATCCTGGCCCCCGTGAACCTGAAGGCCGGCCACAAGATCATGACCGGCCCCGACGCCGACATCCTGCCCGGCAACTGCCTGCCCATCGCCAACATCCCCGTGGGCGAGCTGATCCACTGCATCGAGCTCTATCCCGGCAAGGGCGCCCAGCTGGTGCGCGCCGCCGGCGAGGCCGCTCAGCTGATGGCCAAGGAGAACGGCATGGCTCAGGTTCGCCTGCCCTCCGGCGAGGTTCGCTATGTCCGCGAGGAGTGCAAGGCCACCATCGGCCAGGTGGGCAACACCGACTGGTCCAACATCCAGATCGGCAAGGCCGGCCGCAAGCGCCACATGGGCTGGCGTCCCACCGTCCGCGGCTCCGTTATGAACCCCAATGACCACCCCCACGGCGGCGGCGAGGGCAAGAGCCCGGTGGGCCGTCCCGGCCCTGTGACCCCCTGGGGCAAGCCCGCCATGGGTTACAAGACCCGCAAGCTGAAGAACCGCACCGAGAAGTTCATCGTCAAGCACCGCAACGCGAAGTAAGGGAGGCAGTCATAGATGAGCAGAAGTATCAAGAAGGGCCCCTTTTGCGCTCCCGAGCTGCTGAAGCGGGTCGATGAAATGAATCAGACCGGCGAGAAGAAGGTGCTGAAGACCTGGAGCCGCGCCTCCACCATCTTCCCCTCCTTTGTCGGTCACACCTTTGCCGTGCACGACGGCCGCAAGCACGTGCCCGTCTACGTGACCGAGGACATGGTGGGCCACAAGCTGGGCGAGTTCGCCCCCACCCGCACCTTCCGCGGCCACGCCGGCAGCAAGACTGGTAAGTAAGGAGGAGGAGAGAACATGGAAGCCAAAGCACATCTGAGATATGCCCGTATCTCTCCCCGTAAGGTGCAGATCGTCTGCGACCTGATCCGCGGCAAGAGCGTGGCCCAGGCCACCGCCATCCTCATGGGCACCCCCAAGGCCGCCTCTGAGCTGCTGCTGAAGCTCCTCAAGAGCGCCGCCGCCAACGCGGAGAACAACCACCAGATGGATCCCGAGAAGCTGTATGTCTCCCAGGTGTTCGCCACCCCCGGCCCCATCCTGAAGCGGATGATGCCCCGGGCCCGGGGCCGCGCCTATCGGATCAACAAGCGCACTTCTCACATCACCATCGCGGTGGCCGAGCGCTAAGGGAGGAGGAAGAATATGGGACAGAAAGTGAATCCCCACGGCCTGCGCGTGGGTGTCATTAAGGACTGGGACTCCCGCTGGTACGCCCGCAACGAGAAGGTGGGCGACCTGCTGGTGGAGGACAAGAAGATCCGGGACTACCTGAAGAAGACCCTGTATTCCGCCGGTATCCCCAAGATCGAGATTGAGCGCGACAACGCCAAGGTGCGCATCTATCTGCACTGCGCCCGCCCCGGCGTGGTCATCGGCAAGGGCGGCGAGCAGATTGAGCAGTACCGCCAGACCGTGGAGAAGATGATCGGCAAGCCTGTGGCCCTCAACATCGTGGAGGTCAAGCAGGTGGACACCAACGCTCAGCTGGTGGCCGAGAACATCGCCCAGCAGCTGGAGAAGCGCATCGGCTTCCGCCGGGCCATGAAGAACGCCATGGGCCGCGCCATGCGCATGGGCGCCCGCGGCATCAAGACCCAGGTGTCCGGCCGTCTGGGCGGCGCTGAGATCGCCCGCACCGAGCACTATCACGACGGCACCATCCCCC